>DATBYL010000232.1:0-14536 GCA_036513735.1 Candidatus Acidiferrales bacterium | reverse complement strand
CGGCCTTTTCTGAAATTGCGGCGGCCTCAGCGTCAGCTTCGGCTTGCGCTAATGATTGGAAATGCTTCTTAACTTTCTCGGCGGCGGAAACGTCAATGGAGCTGGAGTGCGTCTTTTTTTCTGTGACGCCTGCTTCAGGCAAATAGTCGAGGATCGCCCGTGCTTTGACCTCGAGTTCGCGGGCCAGTTCGTTGATGCGAATCTGATTTGCGTCGGGCATAGACCTCGGGGATCATTCCTTCTCTGGCTGGGGTTCAGCCGGTACAACTGTATCCGGAGAAACGCTTGTAGCAGAGCGCGTTTCGCCGACCCCGTTGTCATTTGATTCTGATTCAGTTTCAGAAGATTCCGCGGCTTTCGCGGCCGCAGCAGCTTCTCTGGCTTCGCGAGCCACGACGTCGTCGGCTGTTTCGTCTTCGAGTGCGATTACAGGCGCGGGTTCATCGGCCACAGGTTCTTCGCTGGGAGAAACGTCAGCTTCCGCCGGCGGATTCGCCGCAGCTTCAGCGGCTTCGGCTGCCTGACGCGCGTCGAGCGCTTCAAAATATGCTGTGACGGACTGGTGAATCTTCTCGACCATTTTTTCGCCGATGCCCGGAATGGCGACGAGTTCTTCGGGCGTCATATCCGCCAATTTTTCGATGGATGTGATTCCAGCGGCTTCGATTTTTTCGATGGTCTTCGGACCGACACCTTCGAGTTCTGTGAGCGCGGTGCCGGGAGCGGTAAGCGCCGTCATTTGCGCTTCGAGTTCCTGGCGCTTTTCCTCTTCGCTCTTGATATCGATATTCCAGCCAATTAATTTGCTGGCGAGGCGAACGTTCTGTCCCTTTTTCCCGATAGCGAGAGAAAGTTGAGTGTCCTCGACGATTACTTCGAGGCTCTTCGTTTCCGGGTCAACAATCTGGACGCGCGTAACCTTCGCAGGGCTTAGAGCTTTTTGCGCGAAGGCGATGGTTTCTTCAGAGTAGGGAATGATGTCAATTTTTTCGCCGCGCAATTCGCGGATGATGGACTGCACACGCATACCCTTCATGCCAACACATGCGCCGACGGGATCCACTTCCTTGTCACGGCTTTGCACGGCGATTTTGGTGCGTTCGCCTGCTTCGCGCGCGACGGCGCGGATCTGCACGGTTCCGTCATAAATTTCCGGAACTTCCATTTCAAACAAGCGCTGAACCAGCACGGGATCCGCTCGCGAAACAATTACCTGCGGACCTTTTGCGGCGCGATCCACGGCACGAAGAACTACGCGCAGGCGCTCGCCCAAATTGTAAGTTTCCAAACGCGATTGCTCGCGCTTGGGCATGCGCGCTTCGGTGCGTCCGAGGTCGACGATGATGTCGAGGCCTTCGGTGCGCTTCACGATGCAATTCAACATTTCGCCGACGCGTCCGATATACTCGTTGTAAACAGTGTCGCGTTCGGCTTCGCGCACTTTCTGCATGATCACTTGCTTGGCAGTTTGCGCGGCGATGCGGCCCAACACGTCGGTGGGACGCGCCATAATAATGTCCGTACCAATTTGCGCGTTCGGATCGTGCTTTTTCGCTTCAGCGAGCGTCCATTCGCGATTCGTGTCGGTAACTTCTTCGACTACCGCGCGGACTGCGAACACACTGATTTGTCCGGATTCAATATCAAATTTTGCGCGCAGATCATCTTCCGTTTTGTAATACTTACGAGCGGCGACAACCATCGCATCTTCGATAGCGGCGATGATAATCTCCGGCTCGATGTGCTTATCGCGGCTGATCTGCTCAATTGTCTGGTATAGCAGACTTGCCATTGGCCCCTCGTATCCTAAGAATCTAGAACTCGACGATTAAATTTGCCTTACGTATATTTTCAAACTGCAATTCAATGATGCCTTTACCGGTGGTCTTTGCCAGTTCGATGCGCACGCGGCCATCTGCGTAGCCCATCAAACGCCCTTCCACATAACTTAATGGCTTGGCGCCTTCGCCTGGTTCAATGGGCTGATGCAGCCAAATTTTCGCCATGCGCCCGGTGTAACGCTCGTAATGCTCGGGCAAAAAAATCTTTCGATCCATTCCCGGCGAGCTGACTTCCAGCGTATAACGCTGGCCGGGAACTAAATCTTCTATATCCAAAATTACGCTGAGCTGTTCGCTGACGGCCTGACAATCCGCGTGGCTAACGCCGGCGGGCTTATCAATATAGACGCGAAGGATTCGGTCTTTGCCGATTTTCCATTCGACGTCCCAAATTTGAAGCCCTTCCGTACGCGCCACGCGCTCGGCTGCTTCGCGAATTTGCTCAAGTTCCATTTTCGGGCCATTAGAGAAACCTGTGCCTTGCCGCAAAAAGCGATCCATCGTTTGGCCAACCGGCGCCGGATTTAATCGGTGCAGGTTGGAACACGACAGAAAACTATCGCGGCCAACAAAAAAGTGGGCTCGCGCCCACTCGGCACTTCGACACTCTAAGAGCGAATCTAAGTATAAGCCCGCGTGGGCAGTTCGCGCAAGTTGTGCAGGTATGGGAACAGACAGGTGATTGCAGAGCAATTTGGAGTTATAATTCGTGACGCAAGGAGAAAAGCAGGACTTTGCGTTGCACGACCGTTCCAGCCGGCATGGCCGGTATGTCCCTTATATTCTAATCAGTTGCGGCGTCCTCGCGCTTGCTGCAGGAATGCTGTGCGTTTCTGGAATTCAGATGCGCGGGGGAGTAGTGCGTCCTCGTCCCAGTGATGCGCTGTTTTCTGCGCGGCGATCGGGGATTCCCGCGTTGCCGCGCACGATGTTGTGGGCGTGGGAACGTCCGGAAGATTTGAACTTCATTGACCCGCGCGAAACTGGCGTGGCGTTTCTTGCTGAGACAATCAATATTTTTAATGCTGGAGAGCGATTCGGAGTGATGCCGAGGCGGCAGCCGTTGCGCGTGCCGGAGGGGACGTCGCTTGTTGCGGTGGCGCGGATTGAGATGCGATCTGCGTCCGCGCCGAAAGAAGCGGATGCGCCTGCAATTGCCGCGGAGATCGCGCGGCTCGCGGAAATTCGCGGAGTTGTGGGCATCCAAATTGATTTTGATGCGACGGTTTCGCAGCGCGAATTTTACGCGGCGATTTTGCGCGATCTGCGTAAACAGATTCCCAATGAAATGCCGATTTCGATTACGGCGCTGGCGTCGTGGTGTTTTGGCGATGCGTGGCTGGACGCGCTTCCGATTGACGAAGCTGTGCCGATGTTATTCCGCATGGGTGTGGATGATCGGAATATTCGTTTCCGGTTGGCGCGCGGCGATGATTTTGCGTCTCCCGTGTGTAGATCCAGCGAGGGCATTTCGACGGACGAAGTTGCGCCGGAATTATCAGGAGCAGGAATTTCTGGGCGAAGAGTTTATTTGTTTCATCCGCGTTCGTGGACAGCGGCGGCGTTCCATGAGGCGGCAAAAGGAGCAGGGCAGTGAAGAAGCAGAAAATGTTGAGAGTTGTTTTGGTTGTTTTGGTTTGTGCGGTGATGGTAGTGCCGCAGGTGCCGGTGTTTGCGTGCGGGCCGTTTTTTGCGGAAGCGGTTTTCAGTTACACGACGCAGCCAGATGTGCCGTTCGATCATTATGTGAGCGGAGAACTTGGAGTTGTGCAGCCGAGTTACCGGCCGGTGTATCTGTATGTCGCGTACCGTTATTTCAACGGGCAATCACTGACTCACCCGGAAGAGGAAATGACGCTAGCGTTGCTGAATCAGCGATTGTCGGGCGAAGGAATGTCTTCAGAGCAGGAAAGCAAAAAGTCCGCAAGCGAAATTTGGCTGACAGCTCGCGGCCGCGTTCCTGGAATTCCGGCAATCCGCGGGATTCGCACTGACCGGAGAGTTGAGGTGGCTACTCCGTACGGGATGGTCTATCAAACTTTTACAAATTGCCTTGATCCGGCGTTCGTAACGGCCGCGGACACACTGAACGATCGAATTCAGGAATTTGGCGCGGATAGTCCCGCGGCGCACGAGTGGGTGAAGGCCGAAGACGCGGTGTTCGATAACTGCGACGACAGCAGAGAGGATGCGATCGATATTCCGGCGGCAGCGGACGCCGGACTGCCGGAAATTATCCGCGCCGACCGCGCTTATCAAATTGCCGCCGCGCATTTTTATGCGGAGGATTTTGACGCGGCCGATAAATTATTCGCGGAAATTGCACAGGATTCGCGTTCGCCGTGGCGAGCAACGTCGGCGCTGATGGTGGCGCGCACGCGGATTCGCGCGGCGTCGCTGAGCGCTGAGAAGCCGGAAGACAAATTGAAGTTGTTGCGGGAAGCGGGGGAAACCCTTGAAAAAATTCTGACCGATTCTTCGCTTGCGAAAGTTCATGACGGGGCCGAGAGATTATATGGATATGTTCGATATCGGACTGACGCGGCGGGGCGCACGCACGAACTGGCCGCGAAAATGGAAAAATCCGGCGACGCAAATTTGGGGCAGGATTTGGACGATTACACGGGATTACTGGAGTCCGAAAGGTTCTACGAAGATCCCGGGTTAACGCCGCAGGAAATGGCCAAGCGCGCCAAAGCGTTCAGCGGCGACGTGCGCAGCGACGATGTGACGGATTGGATTCTGAATTTACATGAATACGACAAGGATGCGCGCGCTCATGCGATGGAGCGATGGCACGCAACATTGTCGAATGCTTGGTTGATCGCGGCGCTGATGCGGACGCAAGCGAGTGACGCCGACGCGGAAAGTTTGCTGGCGGCTTCGCGGAAGATTGAGGTGAATTCACCGGTGTATATCACGGCGGCGTTTCATCGCGTGCGAATTGAAATGGAGGCGGGGCGTCGGGACGCGGCGCGCACGGAACTTGACGCGTTGCTGGTGCGCTCGACGGATCAACTGCCGCGGTCCGCGCTGAATCTTTTTCTGGCGGCGCGAACGTCACTGGCGCGAAATTTGGACGAGCTGATGCGCTACGCTGTTCGCGTTCCTGCCGCAGTCGAAGGGGACTACGGAATTCCCGAGGCGACCGACGAGCAGATGTTCGATCGCGACGGAGCTTTGGCGTTCACACGCGAGATGCCGACTTCGATGCTGGCGCGGGCGGCGGAAGAAAAAATATTGCCGGCGCTGCTGCGCGTAAATGTAGCGGAATCTGCGTGGGTGCGCGCGGTGGTGATTGGAGACGACGCGAACGCGATGCGGCTGGCGCTGGATATGGGAAAGATTAAGCCGCGAAACGGTAGAACGCCGCAGGTTGATATTGATGTGGAACCGGAAGTTGCCGCGACGATGAAGGAATATGTTGAGGCACCGGACCGCGCCGCGCGGCAATTCGCCGCGGCGGAAATTATTTTGCGAATGCCGGGGCTGCGGCCGTTCGTGGCGTTTGGCGCGGCGCGCGGAGACAAGGTCGGAGAGATGGATCGGTTTCACGATAACTGGTGGTGCGGAATGCCTGCCAAGGAGCCGGGGCAGACAGGCGATCGGCAGAATCCGGTTTCAGATAGCCGTGCGCGAGAGGCGATTGCTGCAAGCACGGATGCGTCGCTGGAATTTCTTTCGGCGAGCGAGCGTAAATTAGCGGAAGAGGAGTGGACAAAACTTGTTGCCGCCGGCGGGGGACCGAACTGGCTTGGCGAGCAAACAATTGCGTTCGCGAAATTACATCGCGCCGATCCGCGCGTGCCTGAAGCGCTTCATCTTGTAGTGCAGGCCACGCGGTACGGATGCGGTGATAAACAATCGAGCGCGCAGTCGCACACGGCTTTCGATTTGTTGCACCGCTGGTACCCGAACAGCGAATGGACGCAAAAGACGCCGTACTGGTTTTAGGGTAATTCTTAACGCGAAACACACGTTGGTCAAAAAAATCAGGCCCCGCAACTGCAGGCGAGAAGCCTGGCGTTGTGGGGCCTGAAAATTTCTATCGCTCGAAATTCAACTGTTGGTCGAAAGTCCAAAACTATTTTTCGCCGCCGGGCTTCTTCACTGCGGGACTGGCGGGCGGAGTTGCCGGTTTCGGAGCTGCGGTTGTCGCGGCCTTCACGGGGTATTTCTGGTCGTAGAGCTTGATGATTTCCTGCGTGATGTCCAGTTCCACTGACTTGGAGAGAATGCCGATCGAATCGCTGGAGGTATTCAGCACGCAATCGAGGCCGTTTTCCTTCCGATAGTTGTCTACAATGTCCATCATTTTGCGGCCAATGCCGTCAACCATATCCTGTTGGGCTGCGTTGGATTGTTCCTCAAGCTGATCGCTCGCGCGCTTATACTGGCTCTGCAGCATCTGGCCTTGACGCGTCAGCCGGGCTTTTTCTTCATCGCTCAGCGTATTCGTGCCAGCCTGTAGTTTCCTGGCAAGGTCGTCAATTTGTTTGTTCAGGCTTTCAAGCTGTGCCTGTTGCGGCGCAAACTGCGATTGCAACTGAGCGACATCCGCTTTCGCTTCGGCCGTCGCAATAATTGCGGTTCGCATATCCATTACTTTGAATTTTGTTGGTGGCGCGCCGGCCTGGGCCATCGCCGCCGGAGCGAAACTGAAAGCTGCTAATGCCATGAATGGCAAAATTGCGCGAATCTTCACTCTGAATCTCCTTGTGGGAACATTCCCTTTAACGCGAAGCGCGCATTGTAGCATAAATGCCACCTTTCCGACGCCAGAAATACTAATTGCGGATGGCCCTGAATGCGCTGAATTTGCCCGCCTGCCGAGGCTACTTCCCCCTGCCCGCTTAGACGCGCCGGAGCCTCTGAGGGGTTGCAAGGGGCTTTTGGCGTTTCCGTGATTTAGGAACCGCAACGGAACTACTGAGGCTGGCCGGGACCGCTGCCGCCACGAGTAGTATCTGTGCCGGCATAAATTGGCTTGCCGGAATGTGGAATGGCGTGAACCAGACGCGGAGTGATTACGATTATGAACTCATCACCTGTAGTGTTCGTGGTATGGTCTGCGTCCAGATACCCTGCGGCGCCAATGTGATTGGCACCGGGCCATCCAGTGATTGAGCGCATTTCTTGTGTTTCCAAGAGTCCCGCGAGCAGAGTGGGTTCATTTTCGCGGACGCGAACGGTTTGGTCCACCTGGCGATGAGTAATAATCGGAATTCCATTGATGTTGCTTCCCGCGAGGCTGCTGATATCAAACGAAAGTTGCAGAGTAACTTCGTTGCCGCCATGAAGGCGCGGCGTGGCTTTCACTTTAAAGCCGATGTCTTCATATTGCGAACCGGGATACGGAGTTTGCGTGGTTTCGTTATTGGTGTCCAGAGTTGCGGAATTCAAAATAATGGAGATGGCGTCACCGGTTTGATCGGCAACGGCAAGATCCGGCACTGAGTCGCCATTGAAATCCGCCGAGGCCATGGCGATTGGCCCAGTGCCGGTAGCGAGGGTGAACGCGATGGAGAAGGTGCCGTCGAGATTGCCGGTGGTGGCGGAAGTGTTGGGCGTCAACACGCTGACGGTGTTATCCGCAAAATTTGCGACGATTAAATCGAGAGAGCCTTGCGCAAATGCGCCGCTGACGAGGGCGGTTGGGCCATTGCCGGTTGGCGAGTCCAGCTTTTGCTGAAATGTTCCGGGACCGGTGTTGATGCCGGTTCCATTTCCCAGGAAAACGGAAACCGTTCCGGAATTTTGATTTGTGACGGCGATGTCTTGAACGCCGTCGCCATTGAGATCTGAAACGGTGATTCCGAACGGCGAGAGATCCGTTGCGTAGGGGGACGGGGCTTGTTCCAGGAACGTTCCATTGCCCGGTCCCGTTCCGCCATTCTGTCCAAGAAAAACGGAAACAGAATTGTCGGTCTGATTTACGACGGCCAAGTCGGGAATTCCGTCGGCGTTGAAATCCGTGGTGGCCAGCGCGATGGGGCCTTTACCTGTGGGAACGGTTGTTGCTACCGGAGTGAAAGTGCCGGTGCCCGCGGCATCATTCAGATAAATAGAAACCGTATCGTCGCCGAAATTTGTGACGGCGAGATCGAAGTGACCGTCGGAATTAAAATCGGCAGCCACGATTGCGGAAGGTGTTTTGCCGGTTTGAAGAATTTCGTTGGTGGGAAATGTGGTTGAGCCGGGAAAGCCGCCGGTTCCATCGCCAAAAAGAACGCTGACGGTGTTGTCACCCTGATTCACGACGGCTACGTCGACGTGACCGTCGCCGTTGAAGTCCTGCGCAACCAGCGCAACCGGAGTAGTTCCCACTTTAATCGGCGCCTGCTGCACGAAAGTGCCGTCGCCATTGCCAAGATAGACATCAATTGTACCGTCGATCGTATTCGCGACGATCAGGTCGACAAGCCCATTGCCGCGCAGGGACGCGGTGACGACGGCGCTCGGGCCATTTCCTGTAGGCAAATTATTCAGAGTGGGGACTCCGGGCACGGTGTTGCCCAGATTGGCGGAAAGCAAAGAAAGCGTGATGGGAAAATGTTCGCCAAGAAAAAATGTGGCGGGTTTGCCGTCCTGCGCGCGTAACAACAGGCGCTGCGCGGATTTAACGTCGCCATAGGTTTGCGAAAAGTTTGCCTGCGCGTTGGCGAGCGTGGAAAAAAAGATCGTGCTTCCGCCGCCGAATGCGACGAGTGGGGGAAGCAATCCGCCGAGCGCGCCGCCACCTGATGAGCCGAAAATGCTTTGGATTAATGCGGTGAGCGCTTGCGTGGACGTCGCGCTTTCGATCTGAGTAATTTCTGATTTGGTGAGCGGAACTACTTGCGCCGTGGTTGAGGGAAGAATGCCCAAATCTCTCAAGGCGTTTTTATCGACCTCGAGCAACTCGACTTCCAGCACGAGTTCGCCGCGGCCTTGCTCGATTTGATCGATTAGCTCCTCCGCGATTGCAACATTCTTCGGAGTGTCTCGAACGGTGATCTCGCGCGAGGCGACGTTCAGAGACGTTCGTGTGATTCCAACAATTTCGCGGATCACGCGCAACGTGTTGGTCATGTCCTCATCCGACACGCTGGCGGGAAGCAGGAAAGTGCGCACTTCGAGTGGTTCAAATTGTTTGCGCTTTGCGGGCGAATCTTCGGCGATGATGACTCGCGTTTCGTCGTAGGCCGCCCAGAATGTGTGCGTTTCAGTGGCGAGAACATTCATGGCCGTCTCAAAATCCACGTCCGGAACTTTGAAGTGGACGGTGCGGCCGGGGGGCAGATCGGAATCGAATTGCGCGATGACTCCGAATTGTTGTGCGACCGACGTGAAGACGCTTTGCGTATCGCCGCGAACGTCGAAGGTGTGCGAGCCGGGAGTGAATTTCAACGTCACAGGCGGTGCGAGCGCTCGCTGTTTCGCGGCGGCAAGTTGCTTGGGAGGATCCATCGCGATCACTTGCGCAAGACGTTCGCGCGCCGCTTTGTAAGAAGGATCGAGCGTGATCGCTGCGAGCAATTCCGTTTGCGCGCCTTGGTTATTGCCGGCGAGAAGTTCGCGCTCTGCTCCGTCCATGTGCTGCTCAACGAGGCGGAAGCGGGCGGTATCGCGCAGAAGTTCGTATTCTTTATTTCCGGGCGCGTCGGTTACGGCTTCGGAATATTCGGCGTAGGCGGTTTCCCAATCCAGCAATTTTTCGGCTTTCTTGCCGGCTTCAATTTCTTTCTTGGCGCGAGATGGATTCGCTTTCGCGGGCTTTTCCTGTGCGGAGCCAGGCGCGTTTGCAGGAGATTGCGGCGCGCAGGGACCGGCAATGAGGGCCAGCGCGCCCAGCAGAGCGGTCAGTTTGCGAATTGTGTTGGACACACGCATAGCGCGTCGACCATGGAGCGGTCTAGTACTAAGACCATTCTACGGAATAAAAAGTTTAGATGCCGGGTTTCCTTGACGAGGGGAAACAAAGAAGTTAAACTGAAATCGTAGTTGCAAATCAGTTGCAACTGGGATTGCAACTGGATTTGCGTAGTTTTAATGAATTCGGCAGGCGCACCTATTTCGTAATCAGGATCTCTCAATTTGCTCTCTTCTTTGCTTATCGCACTTCGTGAGGGTGTCGAAGCTTCCCTCATCGTCGGCATCGTTCTGGTCTATTTGAATCGCAGCGGGCGCGCGGCGCTGGCGCGTTACGTTTGGGCCGCTGTTGTTCTGGCGGTATTGATGAGCGGCGTCGTGGCCTACCTGCTTTCCTACTGGGACATTAATGAAGATGGTTTTGAGGGCGTGCTACTGCTGGTGGCGGCGTTTTTTGTGGTCACCATGGTTATTTGGATGAACCACATCTCGCGGAAGTTGAAAAAAGAAATTGAAGATCGCGTGGCGAAGCTGGCGGAGCGTCCTGAACGCGCGGCTAGATGGGGACTTTTTCTATTTATATTTCTGATGGTGGTGCGCGAAGGCGCGGAGCTTGCGTTGATTTTGCGCGCGGTGGAATTTTCCGCGCAGGGAGTGAATGTTTGGATTGGCACGCTGCTGGGATTGGGAATTGCCGTGGCCGTGGGACTTTTCTTTTTTAAGGGCACGCTGCGGATTCCGGTGGGAAGATTTTTCGCGGCAACGAGCATCATTTTGATGATTGTGGCGTTCCAACTTGCGCTGACCGGCGTGCATGAATTGAGCGAAGCGCAGTGGGTGGCGTCGAGTCAGCGAGAGATGGCGATTGTTGGGCCGATCGTGCGGAATGACGTTTTCTTTTTTGTGGTGATACTGGGCGCGGTGGCGATTTTGGTGGTGCGCGAGTGGATGCGGTTGAAACACTCGGACGCTGTGAAGGCTGCGCCTAGTGAAATGACGGATGCGGATCGCCGGCGCGCGGAATGGGATCGGCGCAAGCAAGGACGTTGGATGTTTGCCGCGGCGAGCGTGAGCGTTTTGGTGATCGTGGCATTGACTGCGGATTTCGTTTACGGGCGCACTTCTGCGGCGCCTGCTCCGGCGCAAGTTTTAGTGGCGCAAAACGATTCCGTGCGGGTTCCCGTTGCGCAGATCAATGATAACGATCTGCATTTCTACCAGGTGCGCGATGGCAACTCCGCGATTCGCTTCTTTGTGATTCGCAAACCCGGTGGCACGTGGGGCGTGGCGTTGGACGCGTGCCGAATTTGCGGCGCGCAGGGATATCGCCAGGATGGACAGAACGTGATTTGCCGCAATTGTTCTTCGGCGATTTATATTCCGAGCATCGGCACGACCGGCGGATGCAATCCGGTGCAACTGGTTTCGCGCGTGGATGGCGATTCGATTGTGATTGAGCTGGCGGAATTGCGTCATGCAGAGACAGAAGTTCCGGGGCACTGATTTATTTTGCGCGATTGAATTCGCGCAGCTTTTCTAACGAGATAGAAACCACGAATGTTCCTGCGGATTATCACCGAATCTTTCACGCGCACGCCTCGTCGCAAATTTCTTACCGGCGCGGCGCTTGCACTGGGTATGGCCGTCGCAACGGCGACGCTTACCGTGGCCTTGAATGTTGGCGACCGACTTGCCGCGGAATTTCGCAGCCTGGGCGCGAATTTATTAGTTACTCCGAAGGCGGATACGCTGCCGCTGGAAGTTGGTGGAGTGGATTATCGGCCTGTGAATGCGGGCGCGTATTTGCCCGTGGATGATTTGCCGAAGCTGAAGGAAATTTTTTGGCGGAATAATATTAAGGGGTTTACGCCGTTTTTGGATGTGCCGGTGGCGACTGGAACTCTGTCCGGAGTTTCCGCAGCTTCCCAATCCAATTCGGACACGACACTCATCGGGACGTGGGTGACCCATCGAGTTGACCTTGTCGAAGGAGGGACGTTTGACACTGGCGTATCGAGCACGAATCCCTGGTGGCATATTGCAAGTGGCGGCCGATGGTTTGGAGAGGACGTGGAGGAATGTGTGGTTGGCGAAACTTTGGCCAGCCAAAATAACATTCGCGTCGGTGATTTCGTGGGAGTGGAGAACTCTGGCCGAACAGCGCATCTTCGCGTTACTGGAATTCTCTCCACGGGTGGTTCGGAAGATAACGCTATCGTCGCTCCTCTTGAGGTTGCTCAAAAATTAGCCGATCAGCCGGGAAAATTTCGGCGGTTGATGGTGAGCGCCGTAGTGAAACCGGATGACGCTTTCGGGCGCAGCGACCCCACGAAATTGTCCGGCGCGGATTACGAACGCTGGTATTGCAGCGCGTATATCGGATCCATCAGCAAGCAAATTGACGAGGCTTTGCCCGGAGTTGAAACGCACGCAGTGCGGCAAGTTGCCGAGGGTGAAGGAAAAATTCTTGGGCGCATCAGCGTGCTGCTGTGGATTGTTACGCTTGCTGCGCTGATTGCTGCGGGGCTTGCGGTCGGATCAACCGCGGCAACTTCTGTGTTGGAACGTCAAAAGGAAGTCGGCTTAATGAAAGCGCTTGGCGCGAGCAATTCTCTTGTCGGCGCATTTTTTCTTGGCGAACAACTTTTGCTTGCGCTGTTCGGTGGCGGACTTGGCTATGTGATTGGCGTGCTGCTTGCGCGCTGGCTTTCCATCACGGTTTTCGGCGTTAGTTCACCCGCGCGGATGATCATGCTGCCGGTGACGCTCGGCCTCGCAGTTCTTGTCGCTGTACTGGGCAGTATTTTTCCGCTGCGTCGCGCGTCGCGATTTGATCCCGCGCCGATTCTGAGGGGCGAGTAATGTTCTGGCGCATCCTGGAACAATTATTTCGCGCGAGCCGCGGAAGGCTTGCGGTCGCATTGCTCGCACTGGCAAGCGGCGCGGCAGTTACCACCGCGCTGATTAATCTAAATTTAGATGCGGAGCGAAAAGTCAGCGGCGAATTTCGCACGCTTGGTGCTAACGTTTTGATTTTGCCGCACACGCATGAAGCCGCAGGATTCAAGCCGGATTCCGGTGACGTGACGATGCCGAAGTTTCCACTTGTCAGCGGCGATTCGCCGCTTCTCTCCGAATCGCTCTTAACTCGATTGGGCTCGCTGTCAGAAGGGAATCACATTGTCGTCGCGCCATACCTTTACGTCGTCGCGGGTGCGACGGGCGTCGGTACAGAAGCCCGAGTAATCGTTGCAGGAACATGGCTCGATCGCACCTCGCAACTTGCGCCTTGGTGGAGAATAACAGGTCAAGTGATCACTGATCGCGCCGACTTTCGCGATTGTTTGGTCGGTGCGAATGTGGCGCGGCAACTCAAGATTTCTCCCGGTTCTCAGATTAGTCTCGGTAATGTCATTCGCTCGCGCCAAGTTTTGGAAACGCTGACAGTCGCAGGCATTGTTGATTCTGGCGGACAGGAAGACGACCAAGTCATCACGAATCTCAGCGTAGCTCAGGGACTAGCGGGCCTGGAAGATCAGATCGGTGTCGTACAACTCAGCATTCCCGGCACGCCGACAGAAATCTCACAAGCTATCGCAAAGATTTCCGCCGCTCTTCCCGACGTAGAAGTCCGTCCCGTCCCCCAAATCGCGCAAGCCGAAGCAAGTCTGCTGCCGCGGATTCGTGGATTAATTTTTTTCATGGTTGCATTGATACTCGTGCTCACGACTCTTTGTGTTTTCGCGAGCATGGCTGCGTTGGCGATGGAGCGTCGGCGCGACGTGGGGTTGATGAAAGCAATTGGCGGATCGATTTCGCGCATTGTTAGAATTTTCTTTACGGAAGCTGCCGCACTCGGACTTGCAGGCGCATTAATTGGATATGTGGCGGGAATTTTTCTTTCGCGATGGATTGGCGAACGCGCATTTCATGTGGCGATCAGCGCGCGCCCGGAAGTTTTGCCCATCGTGGTAGCGTTGATGGTGGTCGTGTCGCTGGCGGGCGCGTTGCCGCTGCGATTGCTGGGAAGAATTCGTCCCGCTGAAATTTTGAGAGGGGAATAATGCCGGCGCTGGTGGAGGTTCGACAACTCGGCAAACGGTTCGGCGACGTTCACGCGCTGGAAGACGTGAGCTTTGAAGTTGCCGCGGGCGAATGGATCGCCATCATGGGGCCGAGCGGCTCGGGAAAAACCACGCTCATGAATATTTTGGGCGGACTCGACAGGCCAACTTCTGGAAACGCAGTTGTCGATGGCCTCGACGTCAGCCAACTTGCGGAGCACGAACTGACTCGATACCGCGCGGATAAAATTGGATTTGTTTTTCAACAATATCATTTGGTTCCTTATTTGACGGCCGTGGAAAATGTGATGCTCGCGCAATATTTTCACAGCATCACCAATGAAGATCAGGCAATCGCGGCGTTGGCGCGCGTGGGCTTAGGCGACCGTCTGAAGCATTTGCCTTCGCAACTTTCTGGCGGCGAACAACAACGCGTGGCGATCGCGCGCGCGTTGATTAATCAACCGAAATTAATTCTGGCCGACGAGCCTACCGGAAATGTGGACGAAGCCAACGAGCAAATTATTCTGAATATTTTTCGCGAGCTGCATGACGCTGGGCATACGATTCTTGTCGTGACACACGATCAGGGCATCGGACATCTTGCGGATCGTAAAATCGAATTGGCGCATGGAAGGCTGGCGAAAATCACTTCGTTCTCGCAGGAAGATCAGGTGCGCTTCGATCATTTGCTGGAACAAATTTGGGTTTGCGCGGAAGAAGGAGTGTCCGCGGATGTGAAAAGCGTGCGCGCACCGGAAGAAGCCGATCCAATTCGCA
>DATBYL010000231.1:0-18951 GCA_036513735.1 Candidatus Acidiferrales bacterium | reverse complement strand
ATTTGCGCCAATTCCCAATGCCAACGTCAAAATCGCCACCGCCGTGAATCCCGGATTTCGCCGTATGATTCGCAATCCGTACCGCACGTTCTGCGCAAAGCGTTCCAGAAAACTCCAGCCCCACATTTCGCGCGTCACTTCCTTCACCAGCGTGGTGTTTCCAAAATCACGCTGAGCCGCATAACGAGCCTCATCCGTGCCGAGTCCGCGATCCATTTTCGCTTCAGCGTCCAATTCCAAATGATCGCGCAACTCACGGTCGAGATCTTCTTCCCGTTTTGTCGGCTCGTCGCTCATCTCAGTCCTCCGAATGCGCACCCAACAGAGCTAGCTTCATTCGTATCGCAGCGCGGTCAGCGGATCCACGCGCATCGCGCGCCGCGCAGGAATCCAGCACGCAAAAAGCGCGACCAAGAACAGAACGATCGTAACTCCTGCGAACGTAAACGGGTCCGTAGGTTCCACATCGAACAGCATCGCGCTCATCAGTCGAGTAAGTGCCAACGCGCCGGCGATTCCGATTGCCGCTCCAATCGCTACGACCCGCAATCCGCGCCCAAGCACCAGCCTCAAAATATTTGCCCTCGACGCGCCGAGCGCGATGCGCACGCCCAACTCATGTGTCTGCTGCGCAACGCTGTAGGCGAGCACTCCGTAGATTCCGACCGCCGTCAGGATCAGCGCGAGTGCGCCAAGACTGCCCAGGAGAAAAACGCTTGAGCGTTGATCGCGCAGTGAACTCGCGACCACTTCATCCAAAGTGTAGACGCCCGAAACCCCAGTCAGCGGAATTCCGCTGTCCAGGCTTGCAAGCGTTGACCGCACAGAAGAAACCATCGCGGTTGGATCTGTTTTCGTCCGCACCGCGAACGAATATCCCGCGTCGGGCCGCTGCGTATAACAAACATACACTTCGGAATTATCCGGGCTTGCGAGGCTATCGTGTTTCACGTCTCCCACAATTCCCACAAGCTGCTGAAAGCCATCAATGTCCCAGTTGAACGCGATGTGCTGCCCGATGGGATCCACTCCGGGGAAATATTTCCGCGCAAAACTTTCGTTGATGATCGCTACATGCGGCGCGTTTGAAGTGTCGGCGTCCGTGAACTCTCTTCCGCGCAACACTGGAATATGCATCGCATGAAAATATCCTGGACTGGCAACGCGTTTATCCGCGACTGGCCCAGAATTCTGCGCGAATGTACGGCCTTCGATATCGACTCCGCCGTTCACGTTTCCTCCGGCAAGCGGAAGTTGATTCACGAAGCCCGCCGCATCCACGCCGGGAAGCGCAGCCAGCCGAGCGCGAAATTGATCGAAGAATTGCACCTGCTGCTCCGGCGTCTTGTATCTCGTGGGCGAAAGGCTCACAGCAAAAGTCAGCACGTGATCCGGCGCAAATCCCTTCGGCACGTCCAGCAAGCGCGCGAAACTCCGCAATACCAGTCCGGCGCCAATCAGCAACATTAATGTCAGGGCAACTTCGCCGGCCACCAGCATATTTCGCTGCTTCTTACCTGCGCTCGCTCCTTCGCGGCCGCCTTCTCCCAGTGAAGACGTAAGCGAAGTGCGAAGCAAAGTTCTCGCCGGAGCAAGTCCGAAAAGAATTCCCGTCAACAACGAAATGCCGAGAGCAAATAGCAGAACGGGCACGTCCATCGATATTTCCGCCGCGCGCGGAAGTCTCGGCCCCAGCGCTGCGAGAAGTCCGTCTAACGTGGCACGCGCTACGATCAGTCCCAGCCCGCCGCCGATCAATCCGAGCAGCGTGCTCTCCGTTAGTAATTGACTTACGAGCCTCCATCGTCCCGCTCCCAGCGCGATGCGCACCGCCATTTCGCGATGTCGTCCCGCCGCGCGTGCCAACAGCAAGTTCGCAACATTCGCGCAGCCGATCAGCAACACAAATCCCACCGCTCCAAACATCAATCCCAGTGACGCGCTGGATCCCTGCGTTAGATCGTCTTTCAAACTTGCAATCGCAATCGAATGATCCGTCGAACTATCCTTTTCAACTTGAGCCGCGAGCGGAGCCAATTGTTTCTGCGCCTCCACCACGTTTAGTCCCGCGCGCAGTCGGCCATATAAATTCAGAAAATGAAAGCCGCGATCCTTGATAGTAGCGTCGGGAAATCGCAGAGGAATCAATATGTCCGCCGGATTCGCCGGCTGAAAATCCGCCGAGAGAACGCCGACGATTGTGTAGACGCTATCGTTCAATACCAATTTCCGATTTTCTATGGCTGCATCTCCGCCAAGATGACTTTTCCAGAACGCACTGCTGATGATTGCCACCCGCGGAGCGGTCGAAGGCTCTTCATCCGAACGGAAATTCCTTCCAACAATCATTTTCGCGCCGAACAAATCAAGATAGTTCGCGGACACTCGAATCGCTGGAAGCCTCTCCGGCATGCTCATGCCGGTCAACGTCACGCTGCTATTTGCCTCTGCGGCGAGCGTTTGAAAGATCTGCGACTTGTCACGCCAATCCGCAAATTCAGGATAGGACGCCGGCGTGTTTCCAGTTCCCGGCTGCACGTCAAACACGGAAACAATTTGCTCCGAATGCGGATAGGGAAGTGGACGCAGCAGCACCGCATTCACCACCGAAAAAATCGCCGTGTTCGCGCCGATGCCAAGCGCCAGAGTCAAAATTGCTACCGCCGTAAATCCCGGATTTCGCCGAATCATGCGCAGGCCGTAGCGCGCGTCTTGCCACAGCCTCTCAACCGACGCCCAGCGCCACATATCTCGCGTCGTTTCGCGCACTAGCATGGTGTTTCCGAAATCGCGCTGCGCTGCGAAGTGCGCTTCATCCGCGCCTATTCCGCGATCCATTTTCGCTTCGGCGTCCAGTTCCAAATGATCGCGAAGCTCGCGGTCCAGGTCCTTCTCTCGTTTTGTCGGTTCGTCGCTCATGTTAATTCTCCTCCGCGGGACGCATCATGCGAGCAATCGCCGTCACCAGTTGCTTCCATTTCGATTCTTCTGTGGCCAACTGCTTCTTCCCTGTGGCCGTCAGTCGGTAAAACTTGAACTCGCGATTTTTATCCTTCGCCATTTCCCAACTGGACGTAACCCATCCTTTGCGTTCCAGCCTATGTAGCGCCGGATAAAGCGAACCCGTCGGCACCTGAAACGCTTCGCGCGAATTCGTGCGAATCACCGTGCTGATTCCGTAGCCGTGTTAAGGTCCCCACCGCAGCGCCTGCAAGATCATGAAATCCAGTGTCCCTTGCAGCAGTTCGATTCGGTTCTTGTATCGTTCCTTCATTGCGGCTCCTCGGATTCCCTCGCTCTTCCCATCTCACTCGGCGTAGCGCCTCTACAGTAGACGATCTACAGTCGAAAAAGTTACGCGACATTCGTATCTTTTGTCGAGCCTTTTAGTTCCAGATAGCCCTCGTCCGGGAAGTGGTACAGTACGAGCCGCGCAAGGCTTCCGCTGAAAACGCATCGAGCTCAGCGGAAGTAGCGCCGAATAATCGTGTCCCCAACGCTAGCATCCACTCCAATTTCCGGCGATCCCGCCGCAAAAGGACTCGCGCGCCGTCTCGGACTCTTCGATGCCACCATGATCGTCATGGGCGGTATAGTCGGCGCCGGAATCTTCATCAATCCTTACGTCGTCGCCCAACAAGTTCACATTCCCACATTAATTCTGGGCGCGTGGATTTTCGGCGGACTCATCGCCATGGCCGGCGCATTCGTTTACGCCGAGCTTGCATCGCGTATGCCCGCCGTCGGCGGCCAGTATGCTTACATGCGCGAGGCCTATCACCCCGGCGTCGCTTTTCTTTACGGATGGGCGCTGCTGCTGGTAATCCAAACCGGCGGAATGGCCGCCGTGGCAATTACATTTGGAAAATATTTTGTTGAGCTGACGCACATTCCCATTTCCAGCGGCGCTCTCGCCGCGTCTGCGCTGGGAATTCTCACGCTCATCAATTGTCTCGGCGTTCGCGCGGGCAGCACCGTGCAAAGCTCTCTGATGGTCATGAAAATTGTGATCATCGGCGCGCTCGTGGTCTGCGGTGCGATATTTCTGAAAAGGCCCGCGACGGAATCGCATGCGCTTCTCACTCCCGTGCTCGACCGTCCATTCTCATTTTCATTAATCGTCGCATTCGGCGCGGCGATGGTGCCTGTCACGTTTTCCTACGGCGGCTATCAGACCGCGAATTTCATCGCCGGAGAAGTGCGGGAACCGCGCAAGAATCTTCCGCGCGGTTTAATGCTCGGCGTCGCCGGAGTGATCGCGCTTTACGTCAGCGTAAATTATATTTGTGTGCGCGCGCTGGGTGCCGCCGGCCTTGCCAACACCACCACTCCCGCGTCGGCCGTCATGCGCATGGCGCTCGGCCAGCGCGGCGCTACCTGGATCGCGCTCGGCATTGCAATTTCCGCGCTCGGATTTCTCAGCCAGTCCATCCTCACCGCGCCGCGCGTTTATTTTGCCATGGCCGAAGACGGCGTATTTTTTCGCGGCGTTGCATGGCTCAGTCCGCGAACGCGCGTTCCTGTCGTTGCGATCGCTCTGCAAGGCGTATGGGCGATCGTCATCGCGCTTTCCGGCCGCTACGAGCAAATCTTAAATTTCGTCAGCTCAATGGATTTAATTTTCTTCGGCCTGTCGGGCCTCTGCATTTTTATTTTCAGGTCGCGCGCTAAGCGCCAGCCATCTTCGGTTGATGAAAGCGCCGTCTATCACATCCCCGGTCATCCATTCACCACCGCCGCTTACATTCTGTGTTGTTGGATTGTAGTGGCCGCAACTTTCTATCATTATCCAAAAGATTCGCTCATCGGCCTCGGCATTGCGCTCGCTGGTTTGCCGATATATTTTCTTTGGGGCGCGCGAAATAATAAGCAACTACATAAAGGATGACTCACGACATGCCGTTTCATCATACCTACGCACATTCGCCGTATCTCGTCTGGGTGAAAACTCAGCCGCACGCGAAATATAATCTCGCCACCAGCGGCGTTATGAATTTTCCTCTCGCGCAACTTCCCGTGCTTTTGGAAAATCTCGAAATCAGCGGACAAACTCCTGGCTACGGCTACGCTCCCCTGCAAGAATCCCTGGCACGCCACGCGAAGGTCCCGAAGGAATGTGTCGTCGCCGCCATCGGCACTTCCATGGCGAATTATTTGGCCTACGCAGGCACCCTCGAGCCCGGCGACGACGTTCTCGTCGAGCATCCCGCCTATGAACCAATGTTTCTCGCCGCTCAGCTCGCCGGCGCAAACGTCATCCGATTCCATCGACGATTCGAGAATGGCTTCGCAATTGATCCGTTCGAAGTGGAGCGTGCCATCACTCCGAAAACGCGCCTGATTGTTCTCACCAATCTACACAATCCCAGCGGCGCGTTTGTCTCCACCGAAACTTTGCGCGCCATCGGAAAAATTGCGGAATGCAACGGCGCTCGCGTAATGGTCGACGAAGTTTACCTGGAAATGTTTTTCGATAATCCCGTGCCGTCCGCATTCCACCTCGGCGAAACTTTTCTAATCACCAGCAGCCTCACAAAAGTTTATGGCCTGAGCGGCCTGCGTTGCGGATGGATCCTCGCCGCGCCCGATCTCGCCGAGCGCATCTGGCACATCAATGATCTGTTCGGAAATATTCCGCCGCATTCCGCCCAACTAATGTCCATCATCGCGCTCGATAATCTCGCTGCTATCGCTCAGCGCTCCAGAAACCTCCTCAACACAAATCGCGCGCTGCTCGATCAGTTCCTGAATTCGCGTACCGATCTAGAACTCGTTCGTCCGCCGGCTGGTACAGTAATTTTCCCGTGCGTCACCACAGGCAACACCGGAAAGTTCATCGAACTCCTCCGCGAAAAATACGAAACGGAAGTTGTCCCCGGCCGATTTTTTGAAATGCCGGATCACTTCCGTCTCGGCATCGGCGGCGACACCGAAATGCTTCGCGCCGGCCTCGAGCGCCTGTCTTCCGCGCTCGACGAATTCGCCCGGAAGTAGTAAAAGAGGCTGCGGTCGCTGTCAGTCTGGAGGTAAGCGATAATGTTTGCGCCAACCACTTTCACCGTCGCGCTCGTAATGACGGTCCTCAGCACAATTTGCTGGGGCTCATTTGCCAACACTTTCAAAGTCACGAAGAATTATCGCTTTGAGCTTTATTACTGGGATTACGCTCTGGGAATTTTTCTAATCTCTCTCGTCCTCGCTTTCACCATGGGCTCGACAGGCGGCGCAGGCGAAAGTTTCCTCGCGAATTTTCACTCAGCAGCCCAAATTAATTTGCTCGAAGCCGCAGTCGGCGGATTTATTTTCAATATCGCAAATGTTTTGTTGATCGCCGGAATTGAAATGGTCGGTCTCGCCGTGGCATTTCCCATTTCCATCGGCATCGCGCTCGTCGAAGGCGTCGTCTTAAGTTATCTAATCCAGCCGAAAGGCAGCTCGCTCTTTCTTGCGCTCGGTGTTGGCATGGCTCTCCTCGCCGTCATTTTAATCGGCAAAGCATACGGCGCGCTTCAGTCCGGAAATAAAAAAGTTCCGCGAAAAGGCGTCATCGTTTGCATCATCTCAGGCTTGCTGATGGGCGTCTGGGCGCCATTCGTCACTAAATCAATGACGGCCGCGCAGCCTTTGACGCCCTACACCGTTTCCGTTTTATTTACGTTCGGCGCGCTCGTCTGCTGCTTCTTTTTCAATATTTATTTGATGAAGCATCCGCTGGTCGGCGATCCCGTCGGCTTCGCCGGATATTGGAGCGCTTCCGGTTCCTACCACGCGCTCGGATTATTAGGCGGCGCCGTCTGGGGCGTCGGCACGGTTTTCAATCTCGTCGCCGCAAGTTTAGTTGGTGTGCCGATTTCTTACGCCATCGGACAAGCCTCTCCCATGATCGCCGCGCTCTGGGGCGTTTTCGTGTGGCATGAATTTCGCGGAGCAAGTCCCCGTGCGCGAATGTATCTCGTCGGAATGTTCGTTTGTTATTTGCTCGCGCTGGCTTTAATTGCGCACGCGTATCAAGTTTCCTGAACGCGTCAAATTATTTCGGAGATTCGCAAATGCCCGAAAAAAAATGGATCACCGTCCTCGGAAGTTTCGTCGCCGACCTCGCGTTCCGCACGCACAAAGTTCCCGCGTGGGGCGAAACGATTCTCGGTTCCGATTTCCAACTCGGCCCGGGCGGCAAAGGTTCCAATCAAGCGGTAGCCGCCGCCCGGCTCGGCGGCAAAGTAAGTTTCATCAGCAAACTCGGCCGCGATCCTTTCGGAGATTTGGCCCGTAAAACTTATGCGCAGGAGGGGATCGATACGCGTTTCGTTTTTGAAACGCAAGAATACGCCACCGGCGGCGCCGCAATCATCCTCGACGAAAAAACCGGCGAAAACGCCATCATCGTTTTTCCCGGCGCTTGTTTTCATGTAACTCCTGCGGAAATTGATCAAGCCCGCGCCAGAATTTCGGAATCGTCCGTGTTTCTCACGCAGCTCGAACTGCAAATTCCCGCCGTCGAACACGGCTTGCGAATCGCGCACGAGCTGGGCGTCACCACAATTCTAAATCCCGCGCCAGGGCTAGCTCTGCCGCCCGGCATTTTCGCAAATTGTGATTACGTCACGCCCAACGAATCCGAAGCGGCCACGCTCACCGGAATTCCCGTCGCTAATATCGCCGACGCAGAACGCGCCGCCGGCGCTCTACTTGCAAAAGGCGCGCGCAATGCCGTAATCACGCTCGGCGCGCAAGGCGCTCTCGTGAAAAATTCACACCTAAAAATTCACGTCCCTGCAATTGATGCCGGCCGCGTCGTGGAGACAACCGGTGCCGGTGACGCATTCAACGGCGGTTTTGCCGTCGCGCTCTCCGAAGGGAAAGACATTGTCGCCGCAACTCGATTCGGATGCGCCGTCGCAGGAATTTCCGTCACGCGCGCCGGCACCGCGCCATCCATGCCAACTCGCGCCGAAGTCGAAGCTCTCCTCGCGCGTACGGCGTAAATTAATTTGTAAAATGGAAGTTGTGCAGCAACGCCGATTCAGCGCGGCGGTTCTTTCGCGATCTTAATTTTCTTGCGCTTCACAGCCGACATAAACTCCGCGTAATCAATTTCAGTTTGATCCGCATAAGCCGACGCAAAATCCGTAATCGCCTTCACCAATTTCATTCCGCTGCCGCAGTAACCGTGAATCGCGCACATGTCCCCGGTGCGTGCGTGTCCGCGCGCCAATAATTCACCGGCCACCGTCGCCAAACTCGCCAGCCCGTCACCTTTCAACATTTCCAGATCGATGCTTCCTTTGCGGTCATTCAGCTGCCGCACCAAATATTCGTGTCCGCCAAATTCCGTCCAGCCTAATAATGGATCTGACTGCGGCTGAATCGCGCGCTGTCCTTCGGCCACGCGCCGGCCCGCATGTTCGTATCTCGCATCGTCAATGTACGAAGCGTAAGCGGATTTCACTTCCTGTTTAATTTGCATGAACAGCGGATCTTTCGGCCCGTTGCCCTCCAGCAGCACCACATAATCGCGCAATCCAACGCTGCCAACGCCCACAACTTTGAATCCCACTCCAATGGGACGAAAAAGATCGAACAGGTGTCTTTTTTCCGGTGCCAATCTTTCGCGATACAGTTTCAGCGACGACAAAACTTTCTGCGCTTCGCTTCCTTTCACCCGCCACAGCACCGGCGGAAGATGCCGGCACTGGCGCTGGCCGCGTCCATCCAGGTACGTATATTTTTTCAGCAGCGCCAGCGGCTTCACTCGTTTCGATTCCGCCATCACCGCCTGAATTGTGCGATTGCTTTCTTCGCGTTCGATAAAGTGGCGCGCAACTTGCAGAATCGGCTCGCGCGAAAATTCGTCCATCGAAACGGAATAGGCGCCCGCAAAAATCTCTGCAGCCGCGCTGCACACGGCGCGCTTCTGTCCGGCCTCGCGTCCCGCCAGAATAATGCTGGTGGCCATGCGCTTCACGTCCCATTCCCACGGCCCGTGAATTGTTTCGTCGAAATCATTCAAATCGAAAATCAAATTTCCAGCCGGCGACGCAAACGAGCCCATATTCTGCACGTGCGCGTCTCCGCACAATTGCACGCAAAGTCCCGAATACGGCAATCGCGCCAGATCCGCCGCCATAATCGAAACAGCTCCGCGAAAAAATGCGAAAGGTGAATGCGACATCCGGAAATATTTTATGGGCATTAAATTCGCGCGGTGCCCCGCCGTTGAAGCAAGCAGCACCTGTATCGGATCAAATTTCCGGCGCTTTGCATGCAACTCGCCCTGCGCGCCGCGGCTTAATGCGCGGCGCCGGCTTTTGCCGAATTCGATTCGTTGAGCGACAGTCTTCATGGCTGGCAGAGCGTGATGGTAACAAAAAATAGCAGCCCGGCGTAAAAGTTAAGTGCCGCTCGGGTCGCTCTCGTGCGCCGGAAGTATGCCGATGGATTGCTTTGCAAAATGTACGCATAATGCGTAATAATGTACGCAGTATGCGTAACTCGTCGATTCTCGATAGTCTATTCCCGAGAGTACGCCAGGGAATTCTGGCTGCCACCTTGACGCGTCCGGACAAGTGGTGGTATCTCTCCGAACTTGCGGACTCCGTTCGCACCAGCCCGTCCAGTTTGCAACGGGAACTTAGCGCCCTGGTTCAGAGCGGCATTTTGGAGCAACGCCGCGACGGACGCCGCGTATATTTCAAAGCCGAAACCCGCTCTCCAGTTTTCGTTGATTTGCGCGGCCTCCTGGAAAAAACTGCGGGTCTGGTTCCAACTTTGCAAAATCTGTTGCGGCCGTTTGAAGATGAAATTTCAGCCGCATTTGTTTACGGCTCGATCGCCCGCAAAGAAGAACACGCTACAAGCGACATTGATCTCATGGCGATTGGAAGTGTCGGACTCGCTGAACTTTCTCCGGGTCTTCGCAAAGCAGAGAAACAATTAGGCCGAGAGATAAATGTCACAAACTATTCCGTTCGCGAGTTCCGTAGGAAGATTCGGCGGCACGATCATTTCTTGACCGGAGTGTTGAAGAGCGGTATTCAATTTGTGATAGGTGAACAGAATGACCTGGACGCAGTTGCTCGCCCAGAACGCCGTCAAGCATCACAAAACGTCGAAAGAAGAACTGGAAAGCGTACGCGCAATAATCGCACGTGATCTCGCCGACGCTTCGGTATCTGGACTGTCAGCGGATCGGCGTTTCGCCACGGCCTACAACGCCGCGCTGCAAAGCGCGAAAATGCCAATCGCCTGTGCCGGATATCGCGTCACCGCAGGCGCGGGCCATCACAAGATTTCGTTCGATTGCATCGAACTGGCGATGGGATCCCGCGCGAAATCATTTGCTGATTATTTTGACCGATGCCGCCGGAAGCGAAATACAATCGACTACGACAGTGCGTTTGTCGCCACGGAAACTGAAGCGGAAGAGATTCTGCAAAGGGCCAATGAATTCGTTGAAATGGTCGAAGAATGGATCGCCGCGAAACATCCCGCGTTTAAAAGCTGATAACTCTACGACGCTCAAAAAATAGCGGCCCCGACTCAGAAGAAATCTCGTTGGGGCCGCTCGGCTTACTCACAGTTCTTCGCTTCGTGTCGGTTTTATTTTCCAACCGCAATAATCGTAAACGAATCCGGCACCATCACACCGCGTCCACCTCCGCGTCCCGGTGTTGGCGCTGGAGCTCCTGCGGGTGGCGCCGGTGGCGGAGCGTACTCTGCTGTGATTTCCAGAATGTGGCCCGTCTTGCTATCAAGCGTAAGCGTTCTGGCGCGCGGCAGTGTCTTCAAGTTTTGTTCCACAATAAAACTCGTCGGACTATTTTCCTTGATGATAGTGAGCGTGCCGTCTCCGCCGTTTGAGCTAAACGCTTCCATCGTTGACGGATTGAATTGGGCGCCGTCAGTTCCAGCGCCAATCGGTAGAGCGTCCAGAATTTTTCCATCTTCGGAATTCACAATCACCATCATTGCCGGCTCGTGGCACGAAGCGAACAGTACGTGATTTTTCACATCGAACGCCAGTCCGCCGGGCCCTTTGCCTTTTGACGAAATCTCGTAGTGCCCCGTGACCGTCAAAGTTTTTGCGTCCACCACGGCAATCTGATCTTTATCTTCAAGGTCCACAAAGATGTGACCCTTGCCGTCAGTCACGCCCTGTTCCGGTTGTCCGGTCAGGTCCATCGTGCCCGCAATGGAGCCGTCCGATGCATTAATAATAGTTGCGTTCGGCTGACTATGACTGAAAACCCACACGCGCGCGTTAAATGGATCGAACATAATTCCGTCCGGCCCGCCCTGCACGTCAATCGTTTTGATGACGGCGAGAGTTTTTGTGTCCCACATTACTACGGGCTTGCTGCTGGCGAATCCGTGTCCTGATTTCGGATCAACGGCAGCACCTCGTGCGTTGTAACCCGAAATTTCGCCGACCGGTTCGAGCGTATCCAAATTGAAAACCGTGATGCGTGGATTTGGTCCGCCGGGCGCGGCATTCTGGCCGCCTTGTCCGGTGCGTGGAATATACAAACGGCGTCCGTCGGAATCCGCGTAGACGTAATCAAATCCGCCCGCGCCGCCAACTTTTGCAGTCTTGATAACAGAATATGGGCCTGATGCAGGTGTCTGCGCGATGGCAATCGACGCCAGCATCGCGAGTGCTACCACTGATAGTACGTAAACTCGCCGCATTAAATTCTTCCTCCTATGATCTCGATCCGGAATCTTGGCCTCCGGTTGGCCCGTAGTATACACCGCTCTCTATTGGGGAAGGGGCGAGCGCACATCGAAAGCGAGCTTCTCTTGCCGAGTCGTCGGGATTACACTCGCGGCCTATGCGAACCTCAAATTTGAAAGCATTGCCTTCACTTCTGTTGTGTATTGCTTTTTGTTTTAGCGGAGCTGCGTTTGGCCAATCGGCGCCGGTGGCGACAAAATCCGCAGCGGATCTGGACGCGCTCGCGAAACGCCTGATCGCCGAACAACACGTCGTTGGCGCCTCAGTGCTCGTCGCGCAAAACGGAAAAATCTTATTGCACGCGGGATATGGATTTGCCGATTCGGGTTTGGAAGCGCCCACGAAAGACGAAACGGTCTATCACATCGTTGGGCCAATGCTTCCTTTCACTGGAATTGCCGTGATGCAACTTGTGGAGCGCGGAAAGCTTTCTCTCGATGACGATATTTCAAAATACATTCCCGAATTTCCCATGCAAGGGCATCACGTCAGCATTCGTCAATTGCTGAATCACACCTCCGGAATTGTGGACTATCACTATCTGGGCGATCCAATTGAAGCCACCAGCCGCGATCCGAAAGCTCTCGACGAAGTGATGGCGCTTTACGCCGGGAAAGATTGGGTGAATGAGCCGGGCAAAAAATGGGATTGGTCCATTTCTGGATTTTCTTTGCTCGTGACGATCGTCGAACGCGTGACCGGTGAAAGTTTTCCGGATTACGTGCAACAAAATATTTTCGCGCCAGCAGGAGTGAAATCCACAACGTATTGCGATGATTTTTCTGTGGTCCACGGACTTTCGCATGCATATCGCAGATTTGGGGCGGGTTATGAACCTGCGTACGAAGACGACATGGCCTATAACTCCGACCTGCGATTTTGCAGCACTGTCGGCGATCTGATGCAGTTGTGGCGCGCAATTTCTGAGAAGAAACTCGTGAGCGCTGAGACATTTAAACAAATGTCCACACCTGAAGGCGTCGCGATGCAAATGAGTCCAACAGATTCGAACGCACATTACGGATTCGCTCTCTCTCTGAATCAGGAAGAAGATCACAAACGCATCGGACAACACGGTTCGCTGATGGGTTACAGCGGAAGTCTCTACGATTTTCCCGCAGATGGATTGACGATCGTCGTCCTTACGAACACAGAAGGGCAAAACGCTTACGCAATTACTCGATCGCTTGCGCGCGCTGTGTTGGGATTGCCGGATTTGCCCGCGGCTGGTGGTGGAGGAAATTCCGTCGAAAGAGTTTTGCCGGACAAACCTATTACGTCCGCCGAGCGCGCGCAGCTTTCGGGAACTTACATTTTGAAATTGGAACGCCTCACTCCGCAATTACACGATTCCTTCGCGCAGTATCGCAGGACGTATCGTGTGTTCGATGAAAATGGGCGATTGATGATTGAAGCGCTGGGCGGAGTGCCGGAGCGTTTGTTCAAACAGGAAGATAGCAGCTTCGCGACGCGAACTTCGCCACGCGCAGGCATCACATTTGTGATAAAGGATGGTCACGCAACGTCCATGACCATGAATAATTCTGGAATGGGCGCGCCGCTTTCTGGATCCAGAGTTGGCGATGGCGATCCGCGGACATTTCATTTGCAGCGGTAATTAGATAGGCGATTCATGGCAGGCAATTCTGTTTGTCTAAGGACGGTTCTCATGAAGAAGATTTTCCTTGCGTCGGTAATTTGTTTGATGGCAATGGCGCCGCTTGGCGCGCAAAAACCTGATCCGTCCGCGGCGAAATTGTCCGCGCCCGCCGCGAATAGTTTGCCGACGACCGTGCCGAATGAACTGACCGCGCCTGACGTACAAGTTTTCCTTGATGGACTAATTCCAACGCTGCTGGAGCACAACGATGTTGCGGGCGCGGTCGTGATGATTGTGAAGGATGGAAAAGTTTTGTATTCGCACGGCTACGGCTACTCGGATGTGAAGAGCAAGAAACCTGTTTCCGCGGACGACACGCTTTTCCGGCCGGGTTCGATCTCCAAATTATTCACATGCACAGCGGTGATGCAGTTGGTCGAGCAAGGAAAATTGGATTTGGATCGCGACGTGAACGATTATTTGGATTTCAAAATTCCGGCGACGTATTCGCAGCCGATCACTTTGCGGCGAATCATGACGCACACGGCTGGATTTGAAGAATGGGGCAAAGATTTGTTTGTGCCCACTGCCGCGGATTTAGAACCGATCGGAGAAGTTTTACCGAATCATCTTCCCGCGCGCATTTTCGCGCCCGGAGAAATGCCCGCGTATTCCAATTATGCGATGACGATTGCGGGTTACATCGTGCAACGAGTGTCCGGGGAAAAATTCGAGGACTACATTGCGAACCATATTTATAAACCACTTGGAATTGTTCATTCGACATTCGTGCAGCCGCTGCCAGCGGATTTGAAACCGTTGATGTCCTCGGGTTATGCGCTTGCTTCGGGCGGGGCGAAGGAATTTGAATTTGTGAATAGCGCGCCCGCTGGAAGTATGACCACCTCGGCGGCGGACATGGCAAAATTTATGATCGCACATTTGCAGGACGGGCGTTACGGCGACACGCAAATTCTGAAACCGGAAACGGCGAAGCTGATGCATTCGCGCGCGTACGGACCTGTATCGGATTTGAATGGAATGGCGCTGGCGTTTTTTCAGGAAGATCAAAATGGGCACACGATCATCGGTCACGGAGGCGACACGCGATTTTTTCATAGCCATTTGCATTTAATTCTGGATGCCAATGTCGGTTTATTTATTTCGTTGAACAGCGCCGGACGCGGCGATGTGGATATTCGCGGAACCGTTTTCAAGAAATTTATCGATCGATATTTCCCGCCGACTTCGCCGCTTCCTCCGGCGATTGCGAACGCGTCGACTGATGCGCAGATGATTGCTGGAAATTACATCACCAGCCGCAGAGGTGAAACAAATTTTCTAAAAATGAGCGCGATTCTCGGTGAAGCGCAATTCGTCGCGCATCCCGATGGAACGATTGTAGCGAGCCAAATTCGTGGCCCCAATGGACAACCACGGCGTTATCGAGAAATCGCGCCGTTGGTTTATCGCGCGGAGGATGGCGAAGCGAAATTGGGATTTGTGAAACAGAGCGATGGACGTTATTACATTTTCACTTCCGGAGCTGCGTCTGGATTTCAGCAAGTGTCGTTTACCGAAAGCACCGCGTTTGTGAATTTTCTGCGAAACTCCGCATTTGTAATTCTGGGATTGACGGTTTTATTTTGGCCTCTCGGCGCGCTGATTCGCTGGCACTACAGAATAAAACGGGACGGAAACAAATCGGATTGGCGCTGGCAAAATTTAACGCGCTTCGTTTGTGCTTTTGACATGCTGATCGCATTCGGCTGGTCGCAGTATTTTAATTTAGCAACTCCCGCGCGAACCGACGCGAGCCTGGATCCATTTATGAAATTGCTGCAATACGCAGGATGGCTTGGCGTGATCGCGACGATTTTTGTTCTGGTGAATGCGATCCGTTCCTGGCGCGCGCCGAACCGCTGGGTGCTGAGCAAATTTGGAGACACGTTCACACTGCTCGGGTGCGTCGCATTTATTTGGTTTGCGTGTATTTGCAGATTCTTGCATCTCGGCGCGAATTTTTAGCGGGATCGAGTTTAATCCGGTAAACCTTTTATTAGCATACACTTACGCTCCAGATCGCTCTAAGTCCTTTATTAGCATACACATCGCAAAATAGGTGGGGAGGGAGACCTATTAACTCATATGATACTCCCCTCCCCCCGTTTTTGTCATGAACATCAAAACAAAGGACTTACGCCGAACGAAAAAGCTGTGAATCTCATTCTAAAGGACTTAACTTGAGAAAAGCTTTGCTTATTCCTCCGAAACGCCCGGTTTTGTCGCCCGAATTTCCCGTAAGTGGCCAAATCAAAATGAGTTAAGTGAAGTTATCTGCAACGTGCTGACTGCCTTTCCCTGGCCGACGAGGAATAAATATATATCGCATTGCGTTATAGCATGTAACGATATAGGCTGTGCTGCGTCTTTGTTAGAGGGAGCAAAAATGGCTGAGCTAAGAGAAGCTGAACCTTTATTGCCGCTGACCCCGGCGATGTTTCATGTGCTGTTGGCGCTGGCAGACGGTGACAAGCACGGCTACGCGATCATGAAGGAAGTGGCGCGGTTCACGGATGGCGCCGTTTCGTTGAGCGCTGGAACGCTTTACGGAATTTTGCGGCGGTTGGATGGCGAAGGGATGGTGGTGGAAAAAGAGGAGCGTCCCGCGCCGGAACTGGATGACGAGCGGCGGCGCTATTACCACCTGACGGAATTTGGAAGACGAGTGGCGCGCGCGGAAGCGGAACGATTGCAAGACATGTTGACGCTGGCGCGGTCGAAGAATTTGTTGGCGAGGGTTGAACGGACTTAGGTTGGCAGCGGACACCCCGGCGTCAGAGTGCGCCGCCGGATATCCTTCGCTCCGCTCAGGATGACGTCAAAATCTGCGGAGAATGGCGTTTGATTTTTTTGCGGGAGAAAACGTGATGAAGCCAGAACCGACTGAAAAGCGCGAACGAAATTCATTCTCGGATCGCGCGTTCCGATTTTTGCTGCGATTTTTCCCGTCGGAATTCCGCGGAGACTACGGACGCGAAATGGAAGATGTGTTCCGTCAGCAACGGCGAGAATCCGCGGAGCGCAAAGTGGGATTGTTCCGTTTGTGGGGAGAAACAATTGCTGGAATTTTCCGGACGGCTCCGGGCGAGCACATTGAAATGTTTCGTCAGGATGGCGGATTCGCGCTGCGCATGATGCGGAAGAATAAAGGATTCACGGTTTTGGTCATTTGTATTTTGGCGCTTGGAATCGGCGCGAATACCGCGATCTTCAGCGTGATTAATGGAGTGCTGTTGCGTCCACTGCCGTATGCCGACGGAAATCGTTTGGTCAGTATCGATCAAACGGCGCCGAAATCGGGACAAGGTAGCCAGGCTTTTTCCGTCCACGAAATCGAAGACATTCGCACGCAGAGCCAGACGCTGGAATCGGTGGTGGAATATCACAACATGCAATTCGATTTGCTGGGAGTCGGAGAGCCGCAGCGAATCAACACGGGAGTAGTTTCCGCGAATTTCTTTGACGTGCTGGGCGTGAAGCCGCTTTACGGGCGCACATTTGTGCCGGACGACGACAAATTGGGCGCGCCTGCAGTGCTGGTGTTCAGCTACGAATATTGGATACGAGTTTACGGCGGCAATCCGAATATTGTCGGCACTACATATCGTATGAACGACAAGATGCACACGTTGGTCGGAATTCTTCCGCCGATGCCGCAGTATCCCGACGAAAATGACGTGTACATGCCGACGTCGGCGTGTCCGTTTCGTTCCAATCCGAAATTCATTGCGAGCCGTGATTCGCGAATGATGACGGTGTTCGGAAGGCTGCGTCCCGGCAAGACGATTGAGCAGGCACAAAGCGAATTGAATGGGCTGGAATCGCATTTTCAACACGATTTTCCAGATGCCTATCCGAAGGAATTGGATTGGACGATTGAAGCAGGGCTGCTGAAGACGCAGCTTACGCAGAAGGCGCGGCCGACGTTTTTAATTTTGCTGGCAACAGCCGGGCTTGTGCTACTGATTGTTTGTGCGAATGTTGCAAACCTAACTTTATCGCGCCAACTTCGGCGCGGACGCGAGATGGCTGTGCGCGGCGCGCTCGGGGCAAGTCGAAGCCGATTGCTTCGGCAGTTGATAACGGAAAGCGTGATCTTGGCGGTGATCGGCGGCGCAGGTGGGATGCTGATCGCAGCCTGGTCGATGCGCATGCTGACGGAATTTGCGGCGCGTTTCACCGCACGAGCTCCGGAAATTGCGTTGGATTCACACGTCCTTTTATTTTGCCTTGGCGTATCGCTTTTGACTGGAATTCTTTTCGGATCTATACCTGCAATCGGAACGTCAACAAATCTGGCGGCACCATTGAAGGAAGGTATTGCGCAAGGAACTTCGGTTGGAAGGCGCGAGCGAGTGAGGAGCGCGCTAGTGGTGGCGCAGGTCGCGCTTTCGTTTGCGTTGCTGGCCGGCGCGGGGCTAATGCTGCGCAGCTTCTACAATCTAGTCACAGTGAATCCGGGATTTAATTCTGAAAATGTAGTGTCGATGTTGATTCAGTTGAATTTGATGCGTTATGGCATGAACGGGGACGCATCTCCCAGGATAATGGCTTTTCACAATCAATTACTGGAGCGCGCGAAAGCGGAGCCGGGAGTTATTTCGGCGGCGCTTGCGAGAACGTTTCCCTTAAATGAAAGCAGGCCGTTTACTTCCGGTTTTGAAATTGAAGGACGGCAAAATGTTCCCGGTCAAGCGCAGCCGACATTCGATTTCCGCGCGGTATCGCCGGATTATTTTAAGACTCTTGGAATTCCACTGGAACGCGGCAGATATCTTTCGGAGCGTGACGGCCCGGACGCACCTCTCGCGGTTGTAATTAATCAGTCGATGGCGTCGCACTATTGGAGCCAGGAAAATCCGATTGGCCATCGCTTGTCAAATGACAACGGAAAAACCTGGATAACAATCGTGGGTGTGATCGGCGACGTGAGGCAATACGGTTTCGATAAGCCGCCGACGGATGAGCTTTATGTTTCCCAAGACCAGAACCCCACGAACACGGCGACGCTGCTGGTGCGAACGCGCCAGAATCCAGCGGGACTGGTTCGTAAGCTGGTGAGCGACGTCTATGCAATTGATCCGGAACAGCCGGTGGCGCGGATTCGCACGCTGGAAGAACTTCGCCAGCGGTCGCTGGCGTCTCCAAGACTCACGAGTTTTTTGCTGGGCCTTTTTGCGTTGCTGGCGCTGGTGATCACGGCGGCGGGAATTGGCGGGGTGATGGGACTTTCTGTTAGTCAGCGGACGAAAGAAATTGGAATTCGCATGGCGCTGGGAGCGTCGCCGAATTCAGTTTTGTGGATGGTGCTGCGGCAAGGCATGACGTTGATTATTGTTGGTTTGGGATTGGGAATTGCGCTGGCACTGAGCGGAACGCGATTGATGCAGGGACTGCTGTTTGGAATTGAGCCGAGCGATCCGTGGACGCTTTGCGGCGTGACTTTATTGTTGCTGGTGGTTGCGGCATCGGCGTGTTACGGGCCGGCGCGTAGGGCGACATCTGTGGATCCGATGTCGGCGCTTCGATCGGAATAATCTCGGAGGTTTTCTGA
>DATBYL010000230.1:0-2224 GCA_036513735.1 Candidatus Acidiferrales bacterium | reverse complement strand
CCCAGCCGTCTTGCAGCCAACACTCGCCCACGAAAGTGTTTCTGCCGGCGAAAATAATTTGTGCCAGTCAAACACCGGACAAATATCCGGATTCCCCGGATCAGTCCTTCGCTTCCGCGCCGGATCGGTAATCATCGCCTTCGTTTTCACGCGAATCGATTCGTCGCTCTCCCCCAACTCAATCGCATTCCCATAACTCTTCGACATCTTCCGCCCGTCAAGCCCCGGCACGCGCTTGGCTTGCGTCAGCAAAACTTCCGGCTCGCGCAAAGTTTCTTGATATCGAAAAAAGCCAGCGTCGTCGCCGGCCTTCTCAATGAAATTCTGAATTCCGACGTCTGCTGCTTTACGTTTTGCAAGCATTCGCGCGTTCGCCGCACGATCCTTAATCTCGCCGCTCGGCTCAATCCCGAACAATTTCTGAAGCCGCAAATATGCTCCGCCATTCTTCACATCGAAAAGTTCATCGCGCACACTGAACCCGAAGTGCGTATTGAAAGCCCGCACAATCTCGCGCGAAATCTCCACGTGCGCCACCTGATCCTCGCCAACCGGCACAATCAGCGGCAAACCTTCTTCGCCATAAATCACAATATCCGCCGTCTGCAACACCGGATATCCCAAAAATCCGTACGTCAGCAAATCCTTCCCCTTAATATTTTCAATCTGTTCCTTATAAGTCGGCACCCGCTCCAACCACCCCAGCGGCGTAATCATGGACAGCAGCAAATGCAATTCAGCGTGCTCCAAAATTTGCGACTGCTGAAAGATCACAACCTTCTTCGGATCCAGTCCTGCCGCCAAAAAGTCCGTCGTAATCTCAATGCAGTTCTGCGCAATCTGCGAAGTGTCCGCGTAATCGCTGGTCAACGAATGCCAGTCCGCAATAAAAAAGAAGCACTCGTTCGACGCATCCTCCTGCAACTTCACCCAATTCTGCAGCGCGCCAAAATAATTCCCAATATGTAAGCGCCCGGTAGGACGCATCCCACTCAACACCCGCCGTTTTTTTCCCACCTCGCCCAAAACCGCTCCTGTAGGGGCGCTGCTTGCTGCGCCCTCATCCGAAATCTTCTACTTCTCAGTGCCGCTATTTCCTTCCCCCCGCACTTGCCCCCAACAAATCCCGCGCAATAATTATCCTCTGTATCTCGCTCGTCCCTTCGTAAATCGAAATCACTCTCGCGTCGCGATACATCCTCTCCACATCGCTTTCCCGCGAATATCCCGCGCTGCCATGCACCTGCACCGCCTTGTACACAACTCGATTCACCATCTCGCTCGCATAAAGTTTCGCGCGCGCCGCAATCGGCCCACTCCGCGGATTTTTATGGTCCCGCGCCCACGCCGCCTGATATAACAACCCCCGCGCCGCCTCAATTTCCGTTTGCATGTCCGCAATCATCCACTGTATCGCCTGAAATTCGCTGATCGATTGTCCAAACGCCTTTCGCTGCTTCGCATATTTCACGGACGCTTCCATCGCGCCCTGCGCCAGTCCCACCGCCTGCGACGCAATTCCAATGCGCCCGCCATCCAATCCTTCCAGCGCAACCTTCAGTCCCTGTCCTTCTTCTCCAAGACGATTCGCCACCGGCACAACGCATTCATCCAGCGAAATTTCCGCCGTATGCGAACTCCGCAAACCCATCTTGTCTTCGTATCGGCTAATTTTAAATCCCGGAAAATTTCTTTCCAACAAAAACGCAGTAATGCCGCGCGATCCCGCCGCCGGATCAGTTTTCGCAAACGCAATCAGCACGCCCGCGTCACCGCCAGTCGACACCCACGTTTTCGTTCCGCTCAATTTATAAACGTCGCCATGCCGCACCGCGCGACATTGAATTCCACCCGCGTCCGACCCCGCCGCCGGTTCCGTCAAACAAAACGCGCCAAGAATTTCTCCCGTCGCCAGCCGGCGCAAATATTTTTCCTTCTGCTCCTGCGTCCCATGCTTCCAAATCGGCACGCACACCACGCTATTCGTCACGCTCAGCGTCACCGCCATAGCCGCGTCCACGCGCGCCACTTCTTCCAGCATCGTCACGTACGTGATGGAATCCATCCCCGCGCCGCCCCACTCTTCTGGGACCAGCATTCCGCAGCAGCCCATCGCGCCCAGCGCGCGCAATTCTTCCGCGGGGAAATGTTCTTCCTTATCGTACTGACGCACCTTCGGACGCACTTCCGTCTCCATAAATTGGCGGACGGTGTCGCGTATCAG
>DATBYL010000229.1:0-2078 GCA_036513735.1 Candidatus Acidiferrales bacterium | reverse complement strand
TTCACTTCATCGATGATTTTCGCGTACGCACGGGCCGTTGCTTCAAGACCCGGCGCCGGGATCAGCGCCATCGTGTCCATATCGGTGTGATACTGCACTGGAATGTTGATCGTCTGTAGCGCCGGGGCGTCTCTGAAAATGTGTGACATGTCGCCGGGGGAGTTCAGTTCCGGCTGGGCCAGCGTGCCGACGCCGAAGGTCTGAAGTGACTTGACGACGATATCGTCCAACTGACGCCCACCATTGATTGCGAACATGCGAACGCCGGACGAAGAAGTCGACTTGCGAATTACCGGCGGACGGCCCCAATAATAAATTTCGGTCTCCGCGGTATGTTCGCAGTTCAGAATGAGCGCCGTTTTGGCGAAGAACGGCTGCATGTTTTCGTGCATCCACGCTGTGCCGGGCGAACCGGCATGATGCGCGCCCGTTCCAACAAAAGTGATCGTCCGTTTTCGCTGCGATTTCGGAATCTTGGAATAAAACTCGGCAAGGCTCAGCATCGTCGCGATGCCCGATGCATTGTCAGAAGCGCCCTCAAAGTAGGAATCCATGTGCGAGATGACCAAAATATTTTCGTCCGTCATTCCCGGCAGAGTTCCCCAGATATTCGCAGACTTAAGTCCCTCGACCATCCCCGCGTCGAGCGCAATGTGTATTTTGGGGACAGTTCCCTCTTGCGCCGCTTCGATCGCGCCGCGAAGCTTTGCTCCGTCTTCCATACCGATGCAGAATCCTGGGACTGTCAGCGGTGAATTTGAATTCATTTGCGCGGTGACGTTGCCCGGAATCGCCAGGCTGACCAGAATCGCCGCCGCTCCGTTTTGCTGGGCGCGCTTCAAACTGTCAACAAGGGTAGCCGATTGCGTGAAGACACTCGGTTCGGGAATGCTGTAAATTACGACGGCTTTGCCGTGCACATCCCTCCCCGCGAAATCCGCGGCGGTGCCAAGTCCGACCCAAATCAGTGGAAGATCAACTCCACCGGCGGGCGTTGACGGTGACCGCCCCATCGGAAAAGTTGCGGCCAGCGGAATTTGCTGACCACTTTGGGAGAACGACAGGCTCCATGATTTCGCCGTCCATTGCGGCGGCAGGGGAAGTTCCTGGCTCCGGACGTCCTGCAGACCGAGCTCATGGAATTTAGCGGTGATATATTGCTGCGTCTCTTGATCGTATTTCGTACCGGGAATGCGGCCCCAATACTGCACGCCATCCGCTTTTCCTTGTCGAGCAATCGCCGCTACGTCTTCCACCATCTTCTTGATGCGCGCCCCATCAATCGCGCCATAAAGTTTCTCTGAAGCTGGCAGAGGCCAATGCAAATAGGAATTCTCGAGATCAAATATCGGCGGCGCGAGCTCGAACATGTTGCCCGGTGCAGCCTGCGTTGGCGATTGAGAGTTGGACTGCCGCTGGTTATTTGCGGGCGGAGTTTGGGCGCCTGCAAATCCGGAAAGCAATGCCGTGAGGAGCAAGAGCGAGGACAGAAATAAAAACGCGCGACGTGCCGAAACGGGCGCGGAAATTTGATCCCAACGGATTCGCGGTGAAATGCTCATGCCCCCCGCTTTCTCAGAAACCGAACTCGAGAACCCTTCGGCCGCGCTTCGCGTGCAACGCTTCCCGTTCCGCTGCGCGGCAACGGCCGTTTTCGATTTACCGTACTCGCAATTCAACTGCGAATTTCGCCAAGAATTCATCCCGCCCCAGATTCCCCGCATTTCAGTCGACCGCCGATCGATTCCAGGAAACCTGGCCCCTAAAGAGATAAAGCGCGCGAACGCGGAAATCGCTCACAAAATCGAGAGGAGAATTTCACAGGAAGAAGTGACTGTCAAGACTTTTTTAGCATGAATGTAATACCATTAAGGTATAACCTGTTGGACGAGGGTTACCGGCGGACGGATCAGTTCACATGATTACTTCCGTTTGCGCGGCCGTTTTGCCGCCGTTTTTGCGGGTCGGATAATCTGAGGAAAATTCCGCATGTCCTGAATTCCAGATGTTCGCCCCAGCATGGCTCGCGAAGTGTTGATGAAATTTAGAATCGTCGCCGACGTATCGCTTTTTCGCCA
>DATBYL010000228.1:0-5217 GCA_036513735.1 Candidatus Acidiferrales bacterium | reverse complement strand
CGGCTCAAGTCCACACACCCGCTGTACAACTTCCGGCACAATTGACTCATCTTCATACGCCATCTTCTCAGCCAGCCGCACAAGCTCGCGCTCTTCCGGCCCGTAATGCTGCACGCAGCCAAAGTCAATGAGTCCGAGCCTGCCGTCATTCAGGAAAATATAGTTGCCCGGATGCGGATCGCCGTAGGTCATGAACGCAAAGTACATGCGCGTCCACGCGGCATATATTTTCGTTCCGAAAGCATTGCGCGATTCCTGCGTTGGATTTGTCGCTAGATATTCGGTCAGATGCATGCCGGGAATATATTCGGTCGTCAGCACGCGCTTTCCGGAATATTCGGGATAAACTCGCGGCACTATAATGCCGTCCTCGGCGCGGAAAAGTGCGCGGGCCTGGCGTTGCGATTCCGCTTCCTGAAGATAATCCACTTCCTGATTCAGCATCTGCCGCACTTCCTCAAACTGCGCCTTCACCGATTCCCAATCTTTACCGAGCCGCAAGGGAATCAGCAGCGCCGAAAGATTCCGAAAATCAGCGTCAATCGTCCGTGCGATGCCCGGATATTGAATCTTCACGGCCACTACCTCACCGGATTTCAATCGCGCCCGGTGAACCTGTCCAAGTGATGCCGCCGCAAATGCCTGCTTCTCGAAATTCAAGAACACTTCCTCCGGCTCTCTTCCGAACTCATTTCGCACCACTTCGCGAATCAAGGAGTAGTGCATCGGAGGCGCATCAAAATGCAGCCGGTCCAAAGTTTCCGCTACTCGATCCGGCAGCACATGCGGCATATTTCCCGCCAACTGTCCGAGTTTCATCATCATCCCGCGCAAATAGCCCAGCCGGTGAAACGTCTTCAGCCCCACGCGCAGATTCGTTTCCATCAACTGCCGTTGCGCGGCGTCCGCGCCGACGAACCACTTGCGCACCCACAGCGCCAGATAAGCCAGCGCGATTTGCGCGGAAAGCTCCGACACCGTCCACATCCGATGCAGCGATCCGACCGGCGCCGGCCGCCCCCCCAGATCGGCGAGTATTTGCCGCAGCCGTTCCTGCGCCCATTCAGGATTCGCCGCCGAAGCATCATCGTGCGGAAGCGCAGCAAGCAATTCACTCAGATTGACGGCCATAAATTCCCCTTTTCGCGATCAATTCACAAAGAAGCCACGAACAGTTTCAACGATTGGTCCAGCAACGCCAGCGAATCTTCCTGCCCCGGCGAATCATCCGCCGCCCAGTAAGCAAAAACTCCCATATACAAAGTCCAGTAGAGCTGCACCGTCACAGTCGGCAAAGCAGAAGGGAATCCGTGCGAGATAAGAATCGAATGCATCAACTCCAAATGATCCACGCGGATGGCGTCGCCGGGGCTGTCAACAGTTTGACGTGCCAGCGGACTGAAAATCGTCTCCGCAGCAGGCCCAAGAAAGTTGCGGTACTCTCGCAGACTGCGAAGTCCCGACCAGATCAGCAGGAACAGGTCGGCCTCCAGCGAATCATCGGGACGTCGCCCAGCACGAAATGCCTCGCCAGCCTGTTCCAAGGCTTCGGCAATTAGAGCAGCCGCGATGGATTCTTTCGTAGGGAAGTAGTTGAATAGTGTTCCGGTGGCAATTCCTGCTTCAAGTGCGATCGCACGCGTCGTCGCGGACTGCCACCCATCTCGCGCGAATAGGCTCGTCGCAGCTTCCAGAATTCGCTGACGCGTCGCCGTCTTGGTCTCGGCAGTGACTCTCATCTGCGGCCGATATCCACTAAAGTGAACATGCTCACATTGTGTTCGGGTCGGAAATGTTTGTCAAGCAAAATGAGCATGCTCATTATAAATAATTGACCATGCTGGAATGGGAGAAATTACGCCTTAAAGTGGGAGAATTTGCAGATGTGATGGGCCAACCCCGATAATCGGCTCTATTGCCTTTGCAGAGACGCTGTGCGAAGCGAACTTATCCCGCTACTGCAGCCCGTGACCTGTTCTTCTTGGAGTAAAGCGCCCGATCCGCCGCCTCAAGTAGCTCCGAAATCGAAACTCCATCGCGCGGAAACACCGCCGCTCCAATACTCACTGAAATCAGCGGTTTCTCGGCGTCCTTGGCAACATTCTCCGCGATTCGGCGCATTGCCCGCCTCGCGCCGTCATCCTCAGACTCGGGCATTACAACGGCGAACTCGTCTCCGCCGTACCGCGCCGCAAGGTCCGTCTCGCGGCAAGTCGCCCTCAGAATGTCCGCCAGTCGGCAGAGTGCCCGGCTACCCGCCACGTGACCATGCGTGTCGTTAATCTTCTTCAAACCGTCCAGATCCAGCAGCAGCACGCAAAATGGACGGCCGGTCCGCCCAAATCGCCGCATCTCTGACTCAATCACGTCCACCAGGCGGCGGTAATTCGCCAGCCCGGTCAGCGGATCGCTTAGCGCCATTTCTTGAATTTTCTCCATGGAACTCTTGCGCTCTGCCACCTCAGCGGCCAGCACCAGCGTCATCACCACCACCACTCCCATGAACGCCTGAAGAAGCAGCAGAGATTCATTGTGCGATGGCCGCACAAACGGCCCGTCTCCCCGCATTGTGCCCCAAATCGCAATCCCAGCCAGTACTGTCAGCGCCGTCGCCGCCTCTCGCTGACCAAACCGGAATGCCGCCCAAATCAGAAATGGAATGCACAAAAATTCCACCGGCTCGTCTCGCACCACCGACGCAAATAGTCCGCCAAATATGACCAAACTCACCGTTACGAGCAGAGCTAGCAGTCCGGCAGCTTCGGCAACTTGATCCAAATTCCAGCGCGGTCGAGGTGTTCCGCTCCATAGAACCAGCAGCGGCGTAACAACAATCACGCCGATCGCGTCTCCCTGCCACCACGTCCAGTACATCGCGCGGTAATGTGACCACTGCGCAAATCCACCCAGCGAAAGGCTGGTCACCCCGAAAATTGCGCCGATGCACGCGCTCACGCCGCCGGCCAGCAACGCGAATTTCAAAATGTCCTGCGTACGGTCAAACGCGTGGCGGCCTCGCGCAAATCGATTGACGAAATAAACCGCCGTCAACGCTTCCAAAGTATTTCCCGCGGCAATTCCAAGCGAAGTGGCAACGTTCCCAGCAGTAGTTAAATTGACTAAGAATGCTCCGATAAAAATGGCGGGCCAAACTTCAATTCCGAGCAGTAATAATGCGGCTACCGCAATACCCGCGGCGGGCCACACAGGACTAATACTGCTGTGAACAAACGCGAGTTTTAGCCCCAGTTTGCCGGCGACAAAATAAATCGGCGCCAACAATCCGATTGCAGCCACTCGTACCGAGGTCCCAAGACGACGCAACGTTTCTCCCTGACGAAAATATTGTCCCAACATTTTGTTAGATGCGAAATAGTACTTTTTCGATTAGAGGGTTCGCGCCCCGCATCTCAACTAGTTATCAGGTAAAGCCGGTAGCCTCGTACTAGGGTTCCTTGCCGCACCTTCAGACTTCCGCTAAACTCGCCCTCGCGATTCCCACCTCACAGGGGCTGGACCAAACATGACGAGTTTTCTCAGGCGCTTAATGCCGCGCGAAGATAATTTCTTTGAGATGTTTATCGCCCTGGCCGATAATTGCCATCAGGGCGCTCAAGTACTCGTGGAAATGTTTCAGAAAGACGATGGCGCCGAAAAATATGCCGAGCGCATCAAGGATATCGAACACGCCGGTGACAACCTCACTCACACTCTGCTCACTCGCCTGAACCAGACGTTCGTCACGCCGTTCGATCGCGAAGATATCCAGGCCCTCAGCAGTCGCATTGACGACGTGCTGGACCTCATCGACGCCGCCGCAAGCCGCATCGTTACCTACAAGATTCCGCATATCCGCGCCGGCGTTGCCGATCTCGCGCAAATTCTCTACGAAACCACGCGGCAGGTCGTCGTGGTGGTTGGCGCTCTAAACAAACACGACGCGGTCCTCGAAAAGTGTATCGAGATCAATCGCCTGGAAAACGAAGCCGACCGGCTCTCGCGCATTCTGATTGCCCGCTTGTTCGACGAGGAAAAAGATCCCGTTCAAATCATCAAGTGGAAAGAAATTATCGAAGTCATCGAAGCAGCCGTGGATAAATGCGAAGACGTCGCCAACGTAATTGAAACCGTCACCCTAAAAAACGCGTGAAGATCACCCGGCATTCCATCAACATGAATGCATCCGCGGCGTCGGAGCCGCTCGCATGAGCAGCTTCCAGCTCGTCATCATTATCGTTGCCATCGCGCTAGCTTTCGATTTCTCCAACGGCTGGCACGATGCCGCTAATTCCATCGCCACAGTCGTTTCCACGCGCGTTCTCAGCCCGGGCAAAGCCGTTCTCTGGGCCGCATTTTGGAATTTCATCGCCGCATTTGTTTTCGGAACCGCCGTTGCCAAAACAATCGGCCAGGGAATGGTTCACCTCAACGCCGTCAACGAACAAGTCCTCATCGCCGGACTTCTCGGCGCCATCGCGTGGAATTTATTCACACTAATTCTCGGTCTGCCCACAAGTTCCTCTCATGCGCTTATGGGCGGATACGGCGGCGCTGCCATCGCGCGCTCCGGATTCAGCGCCATCATTCTTTCCGGTTGGACGAAGCCCGTCATCTTCATCATCCTCGCTCCGCTCATCGGAATGATCACCGCCATTGTCGTCACCATCATCACCAGTTGGATCGTCCGCAAACAATCGCCAACTAAAGTGGACCGCTGGTTTCGCCGCCTCCAACTGGTTTCCGCAGCGGCCTACAGCCTGGGCCACGGCACCAATGACGCGCAAAAAAGTATGGGCATCATCACCACCGCGCTCGTTGCCGGCGGCTTGCTGAAAAGTTATTCGGTTCCGTTTTGGGTGATTATTTCCTGCCATCTCGCGATGGGTTGCGGCACGATGGCTGGAGGTTGGCGCGTCGTAAAAACGATGGGTCAGCGCATCACAAAATTAAATCCGTTCGGAGGATTCGCCGCGGAAACCGCAGGCGCGCTAACACTAATCGGCACCGCGCATTTCGGAATTCCCGTCAGCACCACTCACACAATTACCGGCGCCATCGTCGGCGTCGGCGCCTCGCGACGCGTCACTGCCGTTCATTGGGGAGTCACTCGCCGCATTATATGGGCGTGGCTATTAACAATCCCTGGCGCCGCGGCAGTCGGTTCCGGAATTTACTACCTTCTCGCGCACTGGTAAATTTCCTCGGGAGGGGCGGGTC
>DATBYL010000227.1:0-6017 GCA_036513735.1 Candidatus Acidiferrales bacterium | reverse complement strand
GGGTGGCGCCGAGAGTTTGACGAATGGCCGTTTCCGTCTGACGCGCCCAACTCCGCCCAATCAGCAAACTGCTCACGCTGACGCACGCCAGAAGCAACACAAAGCTGACAGCTCCGAGCAAAAGAAAAAGGCCCGCACTATATCCTTCGGAGATCGAATCGCGTAACGAAACGGCGCTCAAGTCCCATTCTTTGTCCGTATCCGGATAGGCCGCAGCCAGGTTTGCGGCAACCGTATGCAACTGCGCGTTCGCCTCATTCAGAGTTGCGCCGGAACGAAGTCGAGCAATGCCAGCGACGCTGTGATGTCCACGTTCAGAATTTCCCATCATCCCGGTGTAGGTGGGATTTGCGGTTCGCGCCCAGGGGATCCACACCTCGCCTTCAAGCGGAAATTTGGAAAAGGGAGGCATTACTCCAACAACGGTATAGGGTTTTCCAGCTAACGCATGATCGAACAGCGCTTTTGCAGCGCCGGTCTGCAGGGCCGTCAAGGTGACTTGCCTTCCCAGAATTGCCGGATCGCCACCAAAGTGATTTTGCCAAAGCGAATGACTCAGAACGACGACCTGATTTGCTCCACGTTCAGAGTCAGCAGGTTGGATCGCGCGTCCAAGAAGCGGTGGCACCCGGAAAACAGAAAAAAAATCGCCGAAGACTTCCATTCCGCTTAGGCTTTCGGGTTCACCGATGCCCGTAAGGGTGAATAGAACTGGTGAATACCCAGATGACAGTGCGACGGCGCTACACTCCTTACCGATTTCATCTATTTCCGGATCGGAAAGATATTTCGTCGGAAATGAGTCAGGTCCGGACGGGACGGCGCGAAATTCAATCAGCTGAGACGCGTCAGGATAAGGAAGCTGTTTGAGCAGGATGCCGTATGTGGCGCTGAATATCGCTGTGTTTGCTCCGATACCCAGCGCTAGAGCGAGGATCGCCGTTACCGCAAACCCACGATTCTTCCGCAACATCCGCGCGCCGAAACGCAAATCCTGTGCCAGATCGTAAATCCAATTTACTTTGCGCTGATCTCGGCAAGCTTCTTTGGATTGTTCGACGCCGCGAAATTCTCGAAGCGCTGCGTAACGAGCCTCTCTTTCGGAAAGTCCCGTGGAAATAAATTCCCGCGTCTTCTGATCGAGATGAAATTGCAGTTCGTCGTCGAGTTCGCTATCGGCCGCGCTTCGCTTGAAAAGGGAACGAATGCGAAGCGGAATTGTGTATAGCCAGTGTTGAGGGCGCATCGTCTCCGCCTCCTTCAATTTCACTGCGGTACCAAATTTAATTTGCTACAAATTCGCGCTGAATCGCGTTTACGTTCAGCGCGCGAATTTTATTCGTAGCGCAAAGCCACAAGCGGATCCACTCGCGTCGCGCGCCGCGCGGGAATGTAACTCGCGAGCAGCGCTACTGCAGAAAGTAAAATCGAAACTGACGCCAATGTGAAAAAATCGTGAGGCGTCACGTTATACAACGCGCTCGCGAGCAATCGCGTCAGTCCCCATGACGCGGCAAGTCCAATCGCGATGCCAATCAAAGTCAATTTAAAGGAATGACCTAGAATCAGGCTCAGAACGTCTCGACGACCCGCGCCCAACGCAATGCGGATTCCAATTTCGCGCGTGCGCTGCGCAACGCTGTAGGACATAACTCCATAAATTCCCGCAGCCGCAAGAATCAGCGCAAGCCCCGCGAAAATTCCCAGAAGCAATGTGCGGAAGCGCGGCTCGGCAACAGATTCTGAAATGCGATCGGACATGGATACGAAGTTGGAGAGCGGCAAGCTGCTATCCAATGTTGCCGCAATATGACGCACGGCATTGATCGTGGCGCCTGGGTCTCCAGAGGCGCGCACCACCAGGAAGACACTGGTCGAACCGTCCTGCAAAGACGATGTGTAATATTCGGCCTCGGGTTTCGCAGCCAGACTCGTATGTTTTGTGTTTCCGACAATGCCCACAATTTCGGCCCACAGTTGTGATTGGCCCAAGACTCCCAGACTGAACCGTTTTCCGATCGGGTTTTCACCGGGCCAGAAGAGATCGGCGATCGTCTTATTAATGATGACAACCAACGGCGCGCCCGCGCGGTCTCCATCATTGAACACGCGGCCGGCGATCAGAGGAATTCCCATCGCTCGGAAATAATCCGGACTGGCGGAATATGGAAATGCGCCGACCTGATCCTGTTTTGCAAGGTGGGCCGCGGTTTCTTTTTCAAGGTCGAGTTTGAACAAAATTCGTGGGGACTTGCCAAAGGGCAAATTGTTAATGGTGGAAGCTGCCGAAACGCCCGGAATCGCGGCGACACGCTGTAGCAACTGCTGGAAGAATTCCAAACGCTGCGCATCCGTTTTATAAATGCTGTCTGGAAGCGTAACGCTGGAACTCAAAACACTTTCCGGCCGAAATCCGGCGTCAATATTCGTAAGACGCCAGAAACTTTTTAGCAACAATCCCGCGCCGACGAGAAGAACAAGAGCCAGGGCTATTTCGGAAACGGCCAGCATGCCGCGAGCGCGTCCCAGAAACGAATGACGCGCCGGAGCGATGGCCGCCGCCTCTTTAAGAGGTTCGTTCAGGTCGGTGCGTAACGCGTGGATGGCCGGAACCACTCCGAAAATCAATCCGCTCAAGAGTGAAACCGCCATAAGGAAAAGCAAAACGCGCACGTCGAGACCGATCTTCTGAACGAAAAGCAGATTTGCGGGAATGAAGCGCCGAAAAATATCAAGACTTCCGTAGGCGAGTACGAGGCCTCCAGCGCCTCCCACGGTGGAAAGCAAAATACTCTCGGTGAGACTTTGTCGAATCAGTCGCAAGCGGCTGGCGCCTAATGCGGCGCGCAGCGCGATTTCGCGCCGGCGCTGTACAGCGCGCGAGAGAAGCAGATTGGCAACATCCGCGCACGCGATGAATAAAACAAAACCTACGGCACCGAGCAGGAGGAGTAGCGCAGCCTTAGAAGATCCAACAAGCTGATCGTGCAGAGAAACTACGGTAACGGGTTCCATCGCCGGAAAGGAACCGGCCGGAAGCGCCTTTGTTTCGGCGCGATACTCATTCTCTTCAATCGTGGTGATTTCCTCACGGGTTTGCGATGAAGAAACGCCTGGTTTCAGGCGGCCAATCGCAGCATAGATGACCGCCTGTTTGATTAGCATCTCGTCGCTGAAGCTCCACGGAACGGGAAGCCACGCGCGCGCCTTCTCAGGGAACTGAAATCCAAAAGGCATCACGCCGATTATCTCGGTGGGCTTTCCATTCATTCGTATCGTCTTGCCAATCACATCACTCGGCGCGCCCATGCTGCGGCAGAGCGTCGCACTGATCACCGCGACATTTGGGTGATTCGGAATTTCTTCCTCCGGCAAGAAATAGCGTCCAGCGATCGGCGCGATTCCCAAAACTTCAAAGAAATGCTGTGAAACTTCTGCTGCCGGAACGCGCTCGGGATCAGCGCCTGCGACGGCGATGTTTAGATCTCCTGTTTCGTAAGCGGCAAGGTGATCGAACGAGCGGGTATTGTCGGCCCACCCGGCCCAACCCAACTTCAGTTCCCCTGCCGAAATAGAGAACTTAATAAGCGGAGCGCCGCTGATGAAAACGATGCGCTCCGGCGAAGGATAGGGAAGCGGCCGCAAAAGAACGGCGTTGACAACGCTGAAAATTGCGGCATTCGCGCCGATGCCAAGGGCGAGCGTAAGAATGGCGATCGCCGAAAAGGCGGGATTTTTGCGAAGCATGCGTGCGCCATATCGCAGATCTTGCGCGAAATCGAGAAGCAAATTTACTTTACGAGCGTCTCGGCAATTTTCTTTGGATTGTTCCACGCCGCGAAATTCGCGAAGCGCTGCGTAGCGAGCTTCTTTCTCGCTGAGACCCTTCGCGACAAATTCCCCGGTTTTTTGATCCAGATGGAATTGGAGCTCTTCATCCAGATCGTTATCGGCCGCGCGGCTTTTGAAAAGCGAACGGATGCGCAACGGAATTGTGTGCAGCCAGCTTTGTGGACGCATCGACTATGCCTCCTTCAATTTCACAATGTGCGAAATCGCGCCGGAAAGACGGCTCCAATTCGCGGATTCTTTTTCGAGATGCTTTTTGCCCAGGCGCGTTAATGAATAAAATTTCGCCCGGCGATTATTTTCGCTGGCCTTCCATTCGGCGGTGATCCAACCCTCCTGCTCGAGTTTGTGCAGCGCGGGATAAAGCGAACCGTCGCTAACTTGCAGGACGTCACCGGAGACTTGTTTCAGACGCTGACTGACCGCGAAACCATTCAGCGGTTCGAGCGCCAGAATTTTCAACAGCAGCAGATCAAGAGTGCCTTGAACTAAATCATTTGGTTTGCTCATACTCTCCTCGATTACCGAGTGTAGAGTACATCTTCTCCTCTCGGTAAGCAAGAGGGAAATGGTGTTAGCCCGAGGCGCTCGAATTCTATGAATGATGTGATAAGTTTTCGGGATTGAACAACGTTATGCGAACTGAAAACTTATTTGTCGATAGCACGCTCGCGCGACGATTGGAAATGGCCGAAGCGGAAGGCGGAGCTTCTTGCGGATTTGCGTTGGCGCGGGAAAAACTGGAATCCGGCGCTTGCGTGGAAACAATTGCTGGAGGTCGAGCGGTTTTTACTGGAGTTGGATCTCCGATTACGCAGGCGACAGGAATTGGTTTGGACGGAGCTGTGACCGCCGAAGAATTTTCGCGATTGGAGAATTTCTTTTTTCGTCGAGGCGCTGATGTGAATGTGGAGACGTCGCCTTATGCGGATGCGTCTTTATTTTTGCATTATGCGAAGAATAATTATTGCGCTACGGAGTTCACTAGCGTGCTGGTGAGACGGGTAGGGGGGCCCCTGCAAAGTATAAATAGTGGAAATGGAAGTAAGGGAGTTGAGATTGAGCGGGCGGAGGAAACGCAGTTGGATTTGTGGGTTAGAACGGTTTGTACGGGATTTGCGGAGCATCATGCTGTTACGCCGGAACTGTTGGAAGTGATGAGGTTATTTGGCGGAGCTAGCGGAGCGACATTATATTTGGCGAGAGTGGATGGAAATGTTGCTGGCGGAGGCGCGCTGTTTGTACGCGATGGAATTGCGGGATTATTTGGCGCGAGCACGTTGGTGGAATTTCGGCGTCGCGGAGTGCAACGTGAATTAATTCGGGTGAGGATGGAAGCGGCGCAAAAAGCGGGATGTGAAATTGCGTTGACCTTTGCGCGGCCCGGAAGTATTTCGGAGCGAAATATTTTGCGAAATGGATTTGCTGTCGCATATACGCGAATGAAATTTACGCGTGAAGTGCCTGCGAAGTAGCGTCCGAATTTAACGCGCACATCCCGTAAGTGCTTTATTTGCATAACGATCACCCACAGATCGCTGTAAGTCCTTTAGTTGCAATACATAGCAAAATAGGGTGGGGGTGGGGTCTTTCGCTTTTCTTACGAAATAATGTGTAAGTGGCTTAGATTGGCGCACTTGGCGGAATGGGCGAGCGGATTATTGAGTTGCGCGAACGGTTAGTTTGGCGGCTTCGTCGATTAAAGAGGCCGAGGGGACAATTCCGGAAATCAATTTTAGGGTGAAAGCTTCGGCGGCGTTTATTCTACGTCCGGCGACGAGCATTTCCATGGCGATGCTGTGACCGCGCGGACCGAGAACTCTAGGGAGTCGTTGCGTGCCGCCCCATCCGGTGACGATGCCGAGTGCTGCGCCGCGATGGGCGAGGATTGCGTCGGAGGTGGCGATGCGTCTGTGGCATGAGAGGGCGAGATCGAATCCGCCTCCCATACAGAAGCCGCGGATGGCGGCGATGACGGGTTTGCGGCTCCGCTCTACGGATTGCATGGTCGACTGTCCAAGGCTTCCGAATTCCAAGGCTTGATCGGGAGTGAGCACCGTAACTTCGGCGAGTTCTGCACCGGCGGCAAAACATTTATCGGTGCCGAAAATGATGGCGGCGCGAAGACTGGAATCTTTCGCGAGGATGGACATGTAATAGCGAACTTG
>DATBYL010000226.1:0-7644 GCA_036513735.1 Candidatus Acidiferrales bacterium | reverse complement strand
AGAACCGGATAGCCAATGCCTTCCGCGATTTTTCTTGCTTCCGCGATTTCCGCAATCGGCTCGAGCGCGCCCGGCACCGAAGGGACTCCAGCGCGCTTTGCAAGTTGCCGCGCCGCAGTTTTTGATCCCAATTTTTCCATTGCTTCGGCGCTAGGCCCGATGAAAGTAATTCCAGCCGAAGCGCACGCCCGAGGCAACGCTGGATTTTCCGCGAGAAAGCCATATCCGGGATGCAGCGCGTCGCAGCCCGCTTGCCTCGCAACATCCATTAACTTATCGATGCGAAGATAACTTTCGCGCGAAGGCGCAGCACCAATCGCGTAAGCCTCATCCGCCAAACGCACGTGCAAACTCGCGCGGTCCGCTTCGCTGAAAACAGCGACGGCGCGAATGCCCATTTCATGGCACGCGCGAATCACGCGCACCGCAATTTCTCCGCGATTGACGATCAGAATCTTTTTGAACATGGCCGTAGAATCTGCGCGGCATTCTAACACGCGCTCGCGTTTCAGTTTGTCCGCGGCGCAATTGAAAATCGTTCCGGGCCTCTTCAAATCTGTTACCATATTGATGTTGGGCTGTATCCCTAAACCCGTTCCGAATTTCGGAACCGGAAGGGAGCGGCACCGGAGGTCAAAATGAGCGTTACGTCCGTTGCGGGCAACGGTAGGATTACCGTACCCGACATTCAGAATCGCAAGCAGCATCCCGCGCCAAATTCTTCTGCGGCACCTTTTCAGCAAAGTCCCGATAAAAAGTGCATTACCTGTCTTACCGCGTACGATTTTCCGTCCGCGAAATTAGTGGACGAAGCCGGCGTAGACATTATTCTTGTCGGCGATTCGCTGGGCATGGTCGTGCTCGGATATGAGAATACTGTTCCCGTCACGATGGAAGATATGCTGCATCACACGCGCGCCGTGCGCCGCGGAGTGAAGCATGCGCTGCTCGTTGCCGATATGCCGTACGGCAGCTATCACACTGGGGCGAGTGTTGCGCTGACGAACGCGCTTCGTTTGGTAAAAGAGGGCGGCGCGGAAGCTGTGAAACTCGAAGGCGGTGAACGCCGGCTGGAAGTAATCTCGCGAATGGTCGAAGCGGAAATTCCCGTGATGGGCCATGTCGGACTAACGCCGCAATCCGTAAATGCGCTGGGCGGATTCCGCGTGCAAGGCCGAACGGCGGACACTGCCGAACAATTATTGCGCGACGCGCGGGCAGTGGAGGCGGCTGGAGCATTTTCGATCGTGCTGGAATCCGTGCCGCGCGAACTGGCCGCCGCAATCACTCGCGAGTTGCGCATTCCAACCATCGGTATCGGCGCCGGGCCGGATTGCGATGGACAGGTGCTCGTCTATCACGATTTGCTCGGACTTACCGTGGGGCCGACTCCCCGATTCGCACGGCATTACGCAGAATTGGGCGCGGAAATTAAGCGCTCCGTCCGCGAATATTGCGACGATGTGCAAGCGGGAACTTTTCCGTCGGACGCGGAATCGTTTCATTTGCCTTCTGTGGCGGGAACGCAAGCGAAGCAGGGAAAATAGTTTTTCGGAATACGATTGAAAAGGTGAACGAATGGATCTCGAGACAATACAGCAGCTCTTTGCGTACAACGCTTGGGCCAATCAACGCACTATCGCTGGATGTGAATCGCTGACCAATGAACAATTTTTACAGCAAGTTGGCGGCAGCTTTGGCTCGGTTCGCAATACGCTCGCGCACATCATGGACGTGGAATGGCTTTACCACGAGCGTTGGAACGGACGCTCGCCTTCTGGGTTTCCAAAGGCTGAAAATTATGGTGATCTTTCGCAAATTCAAGCTCGTTGGAAAACGATTGACTCTGACGTGAATTATTTTGTGCAGGCGCTTTCAGCGGACGACATTTCGCAAGTAATCGAATTCCGAAATATTAAGGGTGTCGTGCTCACCCATCCGCTCTGGGAAACCATGCAGCATCTTGTGAATCACAGCACTTATCATCGCGGACAGGTCACAACTCTTCTCCGCCAACTCGGTGCAACTCCTCAATCGTCCGACATGCTGCTTTTCTTCCGCGAAAATTCCGCCAAAGCAGCTTCGTGAATTAATCGCGCGCAAAAATAAAATGGAGATCATTCGCACAATTGATTGGATGAAGCAGACGTCCCGCGCTGGGCGCGATTCGGGACGCAGCATTGGATTTGTTCCTACGATGGGCGCGCTGCACGAAGGACATCTTTCGCTCGTTCGCGCTGCGGTTGCCGCGCATAAGCCGGTGGTCGTTTCCATTTTTGTGAATCCCGCACAGTTCGGTCCAAAAGAAGATTTCGCGCGCTATCCGCGCCAGCTTGATAAAGACGCTGCGATGCTCGAATCCGCCGGAGCGGATTATTTATTTGCGCCGGAAGCTGCGGACATTTATCCGCTCGGATTCCGCACGCACGTCGATGTGCAAGGTCTCAGCGATAGACTGGAAGGACGCATCCGTCCCGGACATTTTCGCGGCGTCACTACTGTCGTGCTGAAATTGTTGGAAATCGTGCAGCCGAGCACCGCGTTCTTTGGGCGGAAGGACGCACAGCAAGCGCGAATCCTCGCGCAGATGGCGCAAGATCTAAATCTCGACACCGAAATTTCTGTGCAGCCGATTGTGCGCGAATCTGACGGGCTGGCCATGTCCTCGCGCAACGCATTTTTGAATAGCGAGGAGCGCCGCGCGGCCACCTCGCTTTCCCGCGCGCTTATCGCTGCCGCGAACACAATTAAATCCGGCGAGCGCAATGCGAGCGCCATCGTGCAATCTGCACAAGCTGTGCTGGCTACGGAGCCGCTCGTGAAACCAGATTATGCGGAGTTGGTGCGCGAAGAAAATCTGGAGCCGGTTACGCTGCTTGGCCGAATTTGTCTGCTGTTAATCGCGGCGAGCGTGGGGAGTCCAAAAGAGGCGAAGCAGCCAACGCGATTAATCGACAATCTTCTGGTAGTGCAGGACGCCGCAGGGAAATTTCAGGTGACGCTGTAGCGCGAAATTATTTCACAGCCACCTGCGCTATCCGCGCACTTCCATAATTCCTTTCACAACTTCCGCCGCGTGTCCCTTGGCCCGCGCTTGCGGCCACACTTTTTCCACGCGTCCATCCGGCCCAACAAGCACAGTGCTCCGCACAATTCCCAGAAATGATTTGCCGAGAAAACTTTTCATCCGGCGAGCGCCGTAAGATTCGATCACCGTGAAGTCCGGATTGCTCAGCAAGGTGAAATTCAATTTAAATTTAGATTTGAATTTCTCCTGGCTTTCGACTGGATCGGCGCTACAGCCGAACACGACCGTTTCCAATTTGTCGAATTCTGGTTTGGCGTCGCGAAATTCAGCCGCTTCCGTGCTGCATCCTGGCGTCAACACTTTTGGAAAAAAATAAAGAACCCCGCGCTTTCCGCGCAACCCTTCCAGCGTCACTTCGCGCCCGTCATCGGCCTTCAAACGAAATTCCGGAGCCGGATCGCCCACTCTTAATTCCGCCATAACGATTCCTTTCAGCCTGCCAGCAAACGTCGCAACGTATCATTAATCATTTTAGGGTCAGCTTGCCCTTTTGTCGCACGCATTGCCTGTCCGACGAAGAACTTGAACATTCCTTCGTTGCCCGCGCGGTACTTCGCAAGATTCTCAGGATTCTTCTCAATTAACTCGTGGCACACGCGCTCTATTTCTCCCGAGTCTACGAGCGTTGTATAACCTTCGGCCGCAACGATGTCCGCGGGCGATCTTCCAGTTTCAAACATTGTGGCGAAAACTTTTTTCCCGCTCGCCGCGGTAATTTCCCCGCCTTCTACTTCCGTCAGCAGCGATGCAAGCGCAGCAGGCGTCACAGGACTCTCGTCAATTTCTTTGCCGGCGTCATTCAGTCTTCGCAGCAATTCAATAGCAATCCAATTCGCCGCCGCCTTCGGCACCGCGCCCGCCGTCACAGTCGCCTCGAAATAATCTGCAAGCGCGCGCGAATCGGTCAGCACGCCTGCGTCGTAAGGAGTCAATCCGTGTTTTGCAATAAACCGCGCACGCTTCGCAGCCGGCAATTCGGGCATTGCCGCGCGTACTTGCGTAATCATTTGCTCCGTAACATGTACCGGAGCCAAATCCGGCTCGGGGAAATAACGATAGTCATGCGCAAATTCTTTTGAGCGCATCGGCTCGGTCTTCCCGCTCGAAACATTCCACAAGCGCGTTTCCTGCGAAATCCGTCCGCCCGATTCCAAAGCTTCCACCTGGCGTTCGATTTCATGTTTCAGCGCCTTTTGTAAATATCGAAACGAATTCAGATTCTTCACTTCCACTTTCGCGCCGAACTCTTCTGCGCCGCGCCGCCGTACGCTCACGTTGGCATCGCAACGCAACGAGCCTTCTTCCATGTTGCAATCGCTGACTTCGGTGTAGAGCAGCACCTGCTTGATCGCGGTCAAATACGCGTAAGCCTCGGCTGGCGAACGCATGTCCGGCTCAGAAACAATTTCCACCAGAGCCGTGCCACATCGATTCAAATCGATGTAGCTTTTCGTGGCTGAATCCGCAAATCCTTCGTGCACGGATTTTCCGGCGTCCTCTTCCATATGCAGACGCGTGATTCCAATTCGCTTCGGCACTCCACCCACTTCAATTTCAAGAGAGCCGCGCAACGCCAAAGGAGAATCCGATTGCGAAATCTGGTATCCCTTCGGCAAGTCCGGATAAAAATAATTCTTCCGCGCGAATATCGATTTCTGATTCACATTTATATTTAGCGCCAGCGCCGCCCGCATCGCCAAATCCAAGGCGTGGCGATTCATCACGGGAAGCGCGCCCGGCAATCCCAGGCACACGGGACACACATTCGTATTTGGCGGATCGCCAAATCGCACCGAACATCCACAAAACGCTTTCGACGCGGTCAAAAGTTGCACGTGCACTTCAAGCCCGATCACCGGCTCGTAAGCGCTCATCACATCTGTCGTCGGGTTGGACGCGGTCACGCTCATGTCTCCTTCGATTATACCTTCGATTCGTTCCCGAATCGCTTCAGGTATACTGACCGCGCGAATCACAATGCCCGACTTCCTCCATTCCGATCCGGAAACGCTGGCCAGCTACATTATTTTCTCGGTCGGTGCTCTTGTGTTCGGATTCTTCGCGGTCCGTCAGGAACTTCAGCGCCGCAAGTTGGCCGTCAATCCGTTTCTCGTGCTTGCAGCGGCAAGCCTGGCGGGTGCGGCCGGAGCCAAACTCTTTGGCGCGCTCGGATTCGGATACGACGGCGCGTTCCTTATTGGAATCGCGGTGTTGGCGCTGCTCGCAAAACAGCAACGCGTTCCAGTTCTAATTCTCTTGGACGCCGCGTGTTCCGCCGCCGCTCTCGGGTATGGAATTTTTCGCATTGGCGATTTATTCCGCAGGAATCGCGAGTACGTTGCAGTGGCGCAAGCAGTCCATCTGCAACTTCGGCCGGTTCATGAACTGGTTGCTGCCATAATTATTTTTTGGATTCTCTGGCGCCTGGGTCGTGACTCGCTGCTTAAGCCCATGCCGCACGGCCAGGTGTTCGCTACATATTTGGTTTGTTTCGGTGGCGCACGCGTCGCAATTTCTTATTTCAACGCAGAGCCGCGCGGTCTGAAATTCAATTCTGCAATGATCGCCAGCTTGCTCTGTGTGGTTGGGGGGGCCGCGCTGTTTGTCCTCGTCAAAACGCGCTTTCACAGACTCGATAAGCATCATCGCATCGTGCAGCACGCAGAAACGCACGGACTGGTGACGCAGCCGGAATCGAAAGCGCCCACGCCGGAATGTCCGCACCCGGAACGCTGGCGAATGTATGACGCGATGACCGCCGAAGTGGAAGTGTTGGAGTTTCTGAAAACTCTCGTGACCACGGTGAAGCCAAACCTGGTTGTGGAAACGGGTACCTTCATGGGCGTGAGTACGCTGTGGATTGCCGAAGGACTGAAGGAAAATGGTTTCGGCCGCGTAATTACCATTGAATTCGATCCGAAAATCCACAATGCCGCGAAAAATAAATTTGAGAAATCCGGACTCGCACCCTGGATCGATTCCCGCCTCGGCTCTAGCCTTGATCTTGAAGTCGACGGGCAAATTGATTTACTGTTCAGCGATAGTGAACTTGATATCCGCGAAAAAGAAGTGCGGCGCTTTCTGCCTCAGATTAATCCAAATGGAATTATTCTGATGCATGACGCGAGTTCATATATGAAGACTGTTCGTGAGGCAGCGTTACGCATGGAAGCCGAAGGATTAATCTCCGTTGTGCTACTGCCAACTCCGCGCGGATTGGTGATCGCGCAAAAGCGTGAAGGGCGGAAATGACGTAGTTAGCGATTCTAATGCGGAGATTTTTTAGCGCGGCGAGATCACGCTGGACTCGGCCGACAGCAAATCGCAAAAATAAAATCCATCGCGCAGTACTTTTTCGCCCAGAGTGAATTCCACTGGCGCGGAAAAACCAGGGCCGTCATAAACGAAACTGTGGAACTCGCCATTTTCACCACAGGGATCCGCAGCCGCGGGCAGCGCTGCTAAGAAGTCGGCGTCGATCTCTCGACCCGCAAACGACTTGTCTAATATTTTTGGATCGACGCACACGGTCACCGCGCGAAATCCCAGCGCAATAAATTCACGTACCAGCTCACGCGTCGGGTGTAGCCACACTGGGAACAATGCGTTCATCCCTACGCGGGCGAGATTCTTTTCCCGGTATTCACGCAAATCCTGTAGAAAAATATCGCCAAACGCCACATCCGTAACTCCGCGATTCTTCCACGTCAAAAGCATCGCTTCCATTCGTGACTCGTATTCCGTGTTCACGCACTGCGGCGGAATTGTGACGATCTCGAGCGGCAAGCCCAACGCTGCGGCCTGCCGCTCGAGCAAATTGCGACGAACTCCGTGCATGCTGATCCGGTCGTAGTCTTCGGTGACCGTGGTCAGCAGCGCAACCACTTCGCGCAGTGGCTCGCGCCTCAGTTGATGGAGCGCCATGCAACTATCCTTGCCGCCGCTCCAACAAAAAAGCACAGGTTTCGCCGTTTTGTTGGCTACTTCCAAATCGTCACTCCCCTCCAATTTTCAACTTCAGTCCGACGCGAATTTCCCGGCCCAACTCCGGGAAACCGACGGCATCTGTATATTGTTTGTTTAAGAGATTTCCGACGCGCACGAACAAAGTTGCGTGCCGCTGAATTTGATATGACGAAGCAACATCAATTCGCATGTATCCGGGATCGTGGTTAATCCCCAGTTCCAGAAAGTCACTATCCGTGCGCTGGCCGGAGAAATATCCAAGAATATTTTCCCCGAACCGGCCTCTGGAGTAATTCAGTATTGCGGTGCCCGAATTCACCGGCCGCCTCAGAAGGTGATTGCCTGCAATCTCAGATGGATCAGACGCGTTCGGCGCTTTCACAACCAGCGTGTTGTCATAAGAATAGTGGCCGGAAAACGTCAGTCCCCGCGCCAGTCGAACTTCTCCAGAAAGATTCACGCCACGCGCGATCGCCAGATCTGTATTGAAATATGTTCCGACGCCGAACGGACACGTTTCCGCGAGCGCCGGAGGCGCCGGAAATGTGGAGCCGAAACTGATCACGTTATGCAGCTCAGTGTAAAAATAA
>DATBYL010000225.1:0-2634 GCA_036513735.1 Candidatus Acidiferrales bacterium | reverse complement strand
CGCCTCGGGCGAGGAAGCTGATTCCTCGTCGTCGACGCCTGCGGCCGCTGCGCGAGCCTCTTCCTCATCACGTTCGCGAGATGGCGCGATTTGCGCTTCGGGTTCCATCGGCGCGATCGGTCTTGGGATGCGATCCAGTGCATCGGCCATGGCGCGCACTAGTTCCACAATGCCTTCGCCGCTCGCCGAAGATACCGCGTGAAATTCCAGTCCGCGCTTTTTCGCAAATGCGCGCAATTCGTCCAGGTGCGTTCTATCGGTGGTTGCGTCCAGCTTCGTGGCGACCACCATCATCGGTTTTTCAGCCAGCGCAGGGCTGAAGGACGAAAGTTCGTGTTCGATCACCTCAAAATCGCTCACAGGATCGCGATCGTTCGCATCGCTCGTATCCACCAGATGCGCAATCAAACGTGTGCGTTCAATATGTTTCAGAAACCGCGTGCCCAGCCCCGCGCCTTCGTGCGCCCCCTCAATCAATCCAGGCACGTCGGCAACAACAAACGTGCGCCCTTGTCCCGGCGCAGCATCTGGATCTGCCGAAACGACGCCAAGGTGCGGTTCCAGAGTAGTAAACGGATACGCCGCAATTTTCGGCCGCGCCGCGGAAATCCGCGAAATTAAAGTTGATTTCCCCGCGTTGGGAAACCCTACGAGTCCAACATCAGCCAGCAATTTCAATTCGAGCCGCAGATGACGCTCTTCACCAGGCTGACCATCTTCATGTTCGCGCGGCGCCTGGTGCCACGGACGCACGAAATGCGGATTGCCGTTCCCCCGCCCGCCGCGTCCACCCTTCGCCGCTCGCCAACGTTGGCCGGCTTCCGTGAAATCAAAAAGCTGTTCTCCGCTGTCTGCATCGAAAACCACCGTCCCTACCGGGACTTTCAACACCGTGTGTTCGCCCGAAGCTCCGTGGCAGTTCGACCCTTCCCCATGTCCGCCGCGTTTGGCCTGAAATTCACGGTTGTAGCGATAGCGCAGCAGGGTGTTGTCGTGCGGATTTACTTCGATGTAAATATCGCCGCCATGTCCGCCATCGCCGCCGGATGGGCCGCCTCGCGGGACGTACTTCTCCCTGCGAAACGCGACACAACCGTTGCCGCCGCCACCCGCTTTTATTGAAATCTTGGCTTCGTCTGCAAACAAGGGACACCCGCTAACAGAGTAGATGCTGCGAAAGCATACGCCGATGTTGCGTCCACAAACAAAAATACGCGTCCCGATGCGCTGGAACGCGTAAGAAGGGTTGAAAAATTAATTGGCAGGCGCCGCAGCGGCTTTCTTCTCAGCCTTTCGCGCATCCTCTTCGTCAATGGTGAGAACGCTGATATAACGCCCGTGTCCGCCCTTGTCTTCAAACAGCACGATCCCGTCGATCAGCGCGAACAAGCTATCGTCTTTCGCCAGTCCAACATTTTTCCCCGGCTTGTAGTGCGTGCCGCGTTGGCGAATCAAAATGCTGCCGCCCGTTACGAGCTGGCCGCCAAACCTCTTAATCCCAAGCCGCTGTCCGTGCGAGTCGCGTCCATTAGTGGATGACCCGCCGCCTTTTTTGTGTGCCATGAAGTTCCCCTACGGAATTTGGATGTCGCTGACCTGAACGGCAGTGTAGTTTTGCCGGTGGCCGCGCAGAATATTGTATTGCCCGCCCGTTTTGTACTTCAGCGTCTTCAACTTCGGGCCGCGGCCTTGTTCCACAATCTTGCCAACTACTTTCACCTTGGAGATATCGTCGGCGGAGACAAATTTCTTCTCGCCCGTGTGCACGGACAACACCTCCTCAAAGGTGACCTTGCCGCCCAGCTTTCCTTCCAGCGTTTCCACACGGATGGTCTTGCCCGGCTCCACGCGATACTGCTTTCCCCCACTGCGAATTACGGCGTACATGCTGCCTCCTGAAGCTAGTGACAAACCCCAATTATACGGGCTATGCCGCATCTCCGTCAACGAGCCAAAATTCGACTAGTGGCCTAATTTGGACGCGTTCCCACCGATGAATTTCGCCGACATACGCGATAAGATAACGCGATGCCGGACAAATCAAGCGCTTTTCTCTTTGTCACTCCAATGATTCCAACTGGCGACAGCCTGGCCGACGCGCTCAAATTCTATAAAGATGAGATGGGGTTTTCCGTTTTATGGCAATCGGAGAGCGGGGCGGCCATCATCCGCGATTCCGTTTCTTTCAACCTGGTGGAGAACAACAATCGGGAGTGGATAGAAAATTCCAGTTACAGCATCGGCGTCTCGAATCTCGACGCGCTTTATGAAGAGTTCCGCGGCAGCAGCGCGCGCGTCGGCCCGCTCGAAGTAAAGGCGTGGGGGCGGCGGGAATTCCACATGATTGTGCCGTCCGGAGTTTGCTTCCAGTTCTACGCCCGCAACGAATAACGTCCTGGCTACGTTCCGCTGAATCTCGGCATAAGATTGCACCAAGATTATCTGCAGGCTATCACTCTGTGTTAGCTTTCTAAGCCGCAAAGAAAGCTTTCTGCGCGAAGATGAGGTTAGGAGCCTTCATGATTAAGAAATGCGCATCCCGTTGTCTAACGTCGGTTGTCCTCGCATTAGCAATCTTATCGGCCGCTGACCGTTTGCCAGGACAACAGACTGCCAATGCGCAGGTGCAAGAAT
>DATBYL010000224.1:0-25438 GCA_036513735.1 Candidatus Acidiferrales bacterium | reverse complement strand
TCGGCGATGGCTGTCCCGCAACGCAAGCCGTAATCGGAGATGGCGGCAACGGCATCGGCGTTGGCACAGACACGCTCGGAAATATTTATATTTCTGACACGCTGAATTCCCGCATCCGCAAAGTCACCACGAATCTAAATTCGCCAGCCACGGCAACCGCAGCCACCGCAATGCAAACAATTCTGATTCATTTCATCGCTGGCGATGCTCCTGCAACCACAAATGCGCTGGCGATCAGCGGCACCGAATGGCAACTCGGCGCGCCGAACTGCACCACGAACGCGGATACCACCGTGGATTGCACAATTAATTCCAGTTTCACGCCCGCAGTTCCCGGCGCGCGTTTCACGCCACTTGCCATCAATAGCGCCCTCGCCAATAAAGCATTCCTCGCTCTCACCGGCGTTGGACTCGGCGGCGCCGCCACGCTCGATCCCGCAAGCCAATCGAATTTCGGCGCGAATTTGCAGGTCACAAATCTCGCCACAGACAATTCAGGAAATGTTTACGTTGCTGACGCGAAGACGAAGTCGTTGTTAAAGTTTGCCGCGGCGTCTCTCACGCAAGGCGCAAGCGCCGCTTCCACAACGCTCGCAACTGTCACCGCGCCGGGCCCCGTTGCAGTTGATGCCAGAGGCTTCGCATATATCGCGGACACTTCCACCGGTTTGATCACGCAAGTTTCTCCGGCCGGCGCAGTCACCACGCTGCCGTTCAAATTCATCAGCCCCGCCGGAATGGCCGTCGACTCGCTAAATAATCTTTACGTCTCCGACGCGTCCACAAAATCCGTCTATCAACTCAGTCCCATCACCGGAGCCCAAATCACTCTCGCCATCGGCACGCTCGTTTCACCCGCCGGTCTCGCCATCGATCCAAATGATAATTTGATCGTCACGGATTCCGGCGCTCCGGCAATTTACCGTTTCAATTTAAAAAGCGGAATCTCGACGCCCATAACTTCCACAGCCGTGAAACCTTCTGCCGTCGCAATAGACGCCGCAGGTAATTTGCTGATCGCCGATACCGCGCAGATTCTCGCGATTCCAGCGAGCGCGAATAGCGTGGCCTTTGCAGTTGCAAACATCGCTCCGTCGGCTCTCGCGATTGATTCCGCGGGCAATCTCTACACTGGCTCCGCCGGCGGCGTGCTCGAACTCACGCGCACGCAAGGACGCGTGTCGTTCCTCACTCCCGTCTCCGCTCCGCAAAATGTAACTCTGCTCGAATCCGGAAATTTGCCGGCGCAACTCACTTCCATCAGCCAGACCGATTCCACAGATTTTAATCTCGCCGCCACCGCTTCCACTGACTGCACTCTCACCGGAACTTTGCCATCAAGCGTCGCGGTCGGCGGAGTTTGCGCGCTCACCGCCTCATTCACCCCGACAACATTCGCCAATCCATCTGACACCGCAACTTTGAACGGCAATATCGCAAACGCCGCGCTTTCCACTCCGCCCTCGGTGCAACTATTAATTACGGGCCCGACCACCGCGCCCGCCTCCACGATTGTGCTCGGACCATTCGCTCCGGCCTCGCCGATCGTCGGTCAGTCTGTAATGGTTAGCGCCACAGTTTCCGGCGCAGGCGTCATTCCGACAGGGACCGTCGTCTTCACCATCGATACGACAACGATGTCCATTAATCTAGTCGGCGGCGTAGCGACGGCTACGCTCACCGGACTCACCGCCGGCACGCACACAATTTCCGCCGCATACACGAGCACTAACGGATTCGCTCCGTCTTCCACTTCGTCCGTAACGCTCACTGTCGGCCAGCCCGTGCCCACTGTCACGACAATTTCCCCGACCTCCGCGATCACCGGTGGCGCAGCTTTCACCCTCACCGTGAACGGCACTAATTTTGTAAGCGCCTCGGTCGTGAAATGTAATACAACTTCACTCACAACCACATTCGTGAACGCCACGCAATTGACGGCCGCGGCTCCTGCGTCGCTCATCGCCACCGGCGGCGTCATAACTGTCACGGTGTTCAATCCCACGCCGGGCGGCGGCACATCGAACGGCGTGCCATTCAACGTCACGGACTTCAGCTTTACAAATACGTCCGGCCCGCAAACCGTCTCGGCGGGCGGCTCCGCAATGTATACGATCACTACCACTGCGATTGCCGGAACTCTGCCAACGCCCGTCACATTTGCCGCGTCCGGATTGCCAACAGGCGCCGCAGCAACATTTGCTCCGCCCTCCGTAACGCCCAGCGCCAGCACAACACTTACGATCACAACTACGGCGCGAACATCTGCCACGAACGTGCCGAATCAACCGCTCGGCCCCAGCGCCCCGAAGTCTTTCCCATCGTGGAAAGTTTTTTCCGCGCTGGCACTTCTGCTCGCAGGAATCGCTTTTGCAAATTTCAATCGCAAACTCGCGCGTCGCCTGATTCCAGCAGCCGCCCTAATTTTGCTGATGATTTCGGCGGGTTATATTTCCGGTTGCGCAAGCGCTCCGGTCGTCAATCCAAACGGAACTCCGGCCGGAACTTACACCATCACCGTGACGGCAACATCCGGAACCGACGTGCACACGGCGACGGTAACGTTGACGGTAATGTAGTTGTGGAATTCTCCATGCAGCCCGAAGGTTGACACAGGCCGGCATCGGGAACCCTGACGAATCCGGCCCGTGCGCCGAGCGCAGCCACCGCGAAAACTCAAAGAAGCGCTAAGATTCCCCGCACACGTCCGCTCTCCCAAATTCCTTCCAAAAGTTATAGCATTAAAGTTCTTGCTAGAATAACGATTTTCTGTAAGAGTCTGCACGTGTTTTATCGGACGCACCGAGAATGTATTTGTTGCAGCGCCGCGCTTTCAATTTTTGCGGAGTGATTATGAACGCCAAATTTCGCCGTTCGGCAATATTTTCGACACTACTATTTCTGCTCGCGCCCTGCGCAATCCGCGCCCAGGATATTCCCAAAGCCGCATGGTCTCGTCCCATCGGCCTTCCACTCGCCAACGCCGGCACAAAAAAGCCCGCCTTGCCAGCCGATCATATTGACGACGGTTTCTGGCAGGGCGCCCCCGTCGGCGGCTTCGGCGCGGGAACTTTTTCGCGCACCTATCGCGGAGATTTCGCCCGCTGGCACATGAAAGCCGGCGTTCACAAATATCAAACCGTTTATTCCAATCAGTTCGCCATGTTCCAGAAATCCGAAGGCGAATCCGAAGGCGTGGCGCGTGTTCTGTTTACAAATCATCCGGCAAGTAAAGTACTCAGCAGTTGGGCATGGGATTATCCGGTCGGCGCCGGAAATTATTCCGCGCTCTATCCCAAGTCCTGGTTCGATTATCAGTGGGAGAAATTCCCGGCGCACGTAACCATCGAACAATTTTCTCCAATTCTTCCGGACAACTACAAAGAGACCAGTTATCCCGTCGCCGTCTATCGCGTGCACGCCGAAAATCCCACAAACAAAAATGTCACTGTCTCAGTTCTTCTTTCCTGGACGAACATGCTCGGCTGGTTCCGTTCCGCGTCTCACGATTTCAGCGGCGCGCTCAATGAAGGAAATCACAATCGCTTCGTCAGTACCACGCTCGGCGCGTCTGGAACAATGAAGGGAATTGTTTTTGATCGCGATCGAGCCGGCGCGGCGCCGAATGAATGGGACGGTCAAATGATGATCGCCGCGCTCGAATCGCAGGGAGTCGAAGTTAGTTACCAAACCACATATCGCCCCAACGGTGACGGCAGTGAAGTGTGGACGCCATTCGCAAAAGACGGCCGCCTCGCTAACGACGACAACAATTGGGTCAGCAGTAGCGAGCGTCTGGCCGGCGCGATCGCCATTCGATTCGCGTTGCGTCCCGGCGAAAAACGCATCGTTCCTCTGGTGATCGCATGGGACACCCCCGTCGCCGAATTCGGCGCGGGCCGCAAATGGTACCGGCGCTACACCGATTTTTACGGCATCTCTGGAAAAAATGTCACGAAGATTGCGGGCGACGCCCTCGTCAATTCAAAAGATTGGAGCGAAGCCATCGATCGGTGGCAATCGCCCATCGTGAATGACGAATCCAAGCCGCTGTGGTACCGCGGCATGTTGTTCAATGAACTTTACGCTCTCGCCGACGGCGGATCCTTCTGGGGACGTCCCGTTGGCTCCGACGCGAAAACTCGCGCCACGTTCGGCTACATGGAATGCTTTGATTATCCTTATTATTCAACACTCGACGTTTTATTTTACGGTTCCATGCCGCTCATAAAACTCTGGCCCGATATCGATAAGGAAATCTTGCGCGAGTTCGGCGATACTGTTCCGCACGAAAATTCCCAAAAAAATATTTGGGCCTGGAAAACAGAGCAAACCAACCAGCTCACTCTCCGCATTCGCAAAAATAAGGGCGCCGTCCCTCACGATCTCGGCGTCCCCAACGAAGATCCATTCTTCGCGGTGAATCATTTCAACTGGCAGGATACGAACGGCTGGAAGGATTTAAATTCCAAATTTGCCCTGATGGTCTATCGCGACTACGTCCTCACCGGCCGCAAAGATCTCGCCTTTCTGAAAGAAGAATGGCCCGCCGTCAAGCAGGCCATCACCTATTTGCAGCGGTTCGATCATGGTAGCGGCATGCCCGAAGGCGGCGGATATCCCGATCAAACTTATGACACCTGGCTTGTTCGCGGCGATAGCGCTTACTCCGGCGGACTCTGGCTCGGCGCTTTGCGCGCTTCCGAGGAAATGGCCAAGCTCGTCGGCGAACCCACCGCCGCTCCTCACTATCATGAAATGTTTTTGAAAGCGCAGAAAAGCTACATCGGAAAATTGTGGAACGGCGAATATTTTCTGTACGACACGCAAAGCGAATATCGCGAAGATATTCAAGCCGATCAGCTCGCCGGACAGTGGTACGCCGACCTTATCGGCCTTGGCGATCTTGTTCCGAAGGAAATGCGCCAGAGCGCACTGCACAAAATTTATTCCTTCAACGTGATGAAATTTGCCAACGGAGAAATGGGCGCCGTGAATGGCATTGCGCCCGATGGCTCGCTCGTGCAAACCAACGAACAAGTTCAGGAAGTTTGGACGGGCACAACTTTCGGCGTCGCAGCGTTAATGCTCTCCGAAGGAATGAAGGACGAAGCCTACCACACCGCGTGGGGCGTCTATCACGTCGTTTACGAAACAAAAGGCTACTGGTTCCGCACGCCCGAATCCTGGGACATCACTGGAAATTATCGCGCCTCAATGTACATGCGCCCCGGCGCAATCTGGGCAATGGAACTAGCCAACGCTGCGAAATAAAAATTCTGTACCGGCGTTACTTGCTGTTTATCCTGAGCGAAGTCGAAGGGCGCCCTGTTCCGACTGTTTACCCATGTCTTCTAAATCGGCCCGAATTGCTATTCAATTCGTCCGCTCCCGCATCATCCCCAATAATCCCAGCATCACCACGCAACTAAAAAATGGCACCAACAATCCAGCCCTCAAACTTCCCGTGTGCGTCGACGTATATCCCACAGCTGCCGGCAAAATCGCCCCGCCTACGCTCGCCAACGCAAACATCACACTGCCCAGGCGCCTCGCTTCCGCGCCGAAATGTCCCACCAACCACGAAACAATCAGCGGATAAATCGTCGAAAGCCCCAGTCCCGTCGCCGCCACACAAATTGCAATTCCGTGAAATGACGACGCCGCCCACCAAAGCGCGGCGCTAAAACTTCCCGCCACAATTAATCCGCCCGCAAACAAACTTCGCTCGCTAATCCGTCGAAGAATTACAGGAGCTATTGCGCGTCCCGACAGCAATCCCGCCCAGAAAAACATTGGCGCAAGTTCCCATAAATTTCCGCCGGAATCTCCCATGCGCTTCGCCAGTGACGCCGTCCATCCGCCAACGCATCCTTCCGTCCCGATATACAGAAAAAATATCCCGCCCAACGCAAATGTAAATCTTTTCCCAGCGCGCAGCGGGCCTGCCGGTGTTTCAACTTCAGCATTCGTACGCGCGCTTGGCTCGATATTCGTCATCGCAATCGCAACAGCCGCCACCGTCGAAAGCCCTGCGATTGCAAAAATCAAAATCGGTAGCCGATTATTCTGATGAGCCATCAGCACCAGCGCCGGGCACGAAATCGCTCCAAGCCCCCACGCCACATTCAAAATACTCAGCGCAGATGTTCTCCTGGAACCTGCAATTTCTGCCGCCCACAAATTCACACCCGAAAGTATCAATCCCAGTCCGTATCCGAACGCAGCAGTCGAAGCCAGGCACGCAAACTCATTTCCGGAATTCAGTCCGGCAATTCCAACTGCAATCGAAGCGAATCCAATTACAAATGTCTGTCCATATCCACGCCGGGTAAGCAACGGCCCAAGCGTCGCAATTCCCGCCAGATTTCCAATAAATTGAAATGTAAAGAATAGACCTGCGCGTTCGTCGGTCATTGACCAGCGCGCCATCAGCAACGGCAGCATCGGCCCCAGCAACGTTGTCACCACTCCAGCCAGCACAAAACTGGAATAGATCAACACGCTGGCGCGGCTCACTCCAAATTGTCCAGCGTCGGTAACGGGGAATTTATTTGAAGTCATGAATGGAACGCATCACAGTGGATTCAGGCTGGCTAATGAATACGCGATAACGCAATTCACCGCAATCAGTATCGCGTCCGAGCAGGGAAAGCGCCTCACACTTTTGAAATAGCGTGAAGCTCCTCTCTGTTTGCTCGCAGCAATTGCGTCCGCGGACGCGACGTCGACTTCCTCACCACAAATTCCGGCTCAATCGCAATTTCAGGCACGTAAGCATTTCGATTTTCAATTCGGTCCAGCAGAGTTCGCGCGGCAATCTCGCCCATCTTCTCCAAGGGCTGGCGCACCGTCGTCAACGCCGGAACGCAGTACGCGGCGCTCAGAATGTCGTCAAATCCCACCACAGATATGTCCTCCGGCACTCGCAGCCCTGCTTCCAGAATCGCGCGGATCGCTCCAATCGCAAGGTTATCGTTATATGCAAATAGCGCGGTGAATGGCGCGCCGCGTGAAAGCAATCGCTTCGCATACGGATATCCCAGTTCCGGTGACGCCGTGTCTCCTTCCACTTTCAACGTCAGCTCCGGCTTCACATGAATATTCAGCAACCGGCACACTTGTACGATCGATTTCCACCTGTCCTCGCTATCCGAGCTGCTCGCTGGCCCTTTCATAAATGCGATTTCCTTGTGCCCCAATTCCTTCAAATGCTTCAGCGCCATCAGCGCCGCGGTGCGGTGATCCAGCACAATATTCGTAACGCCCTTCAGTCGTTTGTGTCCCGCGACGGCCACCGTCGGCAGCGGTGGAACTTGCGTCACGGAAGTGTCCACCGTGATAAATCCTTCCACGCCGCGCTCCAACAATAATTGAGAATATGATTCCAAAAGTTTCGGATCGTGCCGGTGCGCCACGGTCAAAAAGAAAAATCCGTGTTGCCTCAGAAATTTTTCGATCCCGCTGATCACCATCGAGCCATACGCGTCTCCGATTTCCTCGGTGATCACTCCAATTGTAAATGTGCGCTTCACCCGCAGCGTGCGCGCAAAAAAGTTCGGACGATAATTCAACTCGCGCGCCGCCGCCAGGATCCGGTCTTTGGTCCGCTGCGGAAATGAACGGGATGCCGCGGAATTATTCAGAACGGCGGAAACGGTGCCGGGTGTGAAGCCCACATGATCCGCCACGGCCTTCAGCGTAACCGCGGGATTCTTCTCCTTGTTCTTTGTGCTGCGAGACGGCATCGAACAATCTCCTCAACTGGAACGCGATAATCAACCGGCGCTGCACCGGAAACCATTGGCGCCCCAATCCCAACGCTCCGGCTGGACGGCGTATTCTAGCGCACTTGGCGTTTGCGTGTACCACCCGAATTCAACAGGTCGTCAAAAATTCAATACAATAACGTTATTTTGTGCTTGACAAGCCTATGCCACATGGAGCTAAATCTCGCCAAGCTGAAAGGTAGCTTAAAAAATCGTTATTCTTGTGGCGCAGTTTGCGGCATGAATTCGCTGGAAAGTGTTGAAAAAACGGCGGCTGCGTATTGGATTTAATTTCCAGGGTGGCGTAACAGCACTGAATCACCGGTTGCAGCGTCGTCAGATTCAGATTGAAAAAAAATCGTCTTGGGGAGGCGACCGTGCGCGTTCGTTTCAATTTCACTAAAACCTTAGCAGTGGTGTTTGGGCTTCTACTCTTCGCGGTTGCCGTTCAGCAGGCGCGTTCTCAGGACATCTTCGGCACCATCAACGGCACCGTCACCGATAAATCCGGCGGAGTTGTGGCCAACGCTAAAGTCACCATCACCAATGAAGCGACCGGTCTCTCCCAAACAATCCCGGCCAATGACAAAGGCTACTGGGTCGCCGAAAGCCTTCCCGTCGGAACTTACACCGTCACCGTTGATCAGGATAAGTTTAAGACCAGCAAGAAAACTGGAAACGTCCTCGTTGCCGGCGGTCATCTGACCGTCAACGCCACGCTCGAAGTCGGCGCCACCACTGAAGTCATAGAAGTCAGCGCCACCGGCGTCTCCATCAACACCACTTCCGCTGAACTCTCGCGAACCGTTGACGCCAACGAGATCGTCACCCGTTCTCTTAACGAGCGCAACTACGTCGAACTCGCCACACTCGTTCCCGGCGCTGTCCTCACCTCCTTCGACCAGACCGCTTTCACCACCGGAATGTCCATCGCTCCTGCAAACATCAACGGCGTTCGTACTGATGCCAACCTTGTAACCGTCGACGGCGGCTTCAACATGGATTCCGGCTCCAACGGAACTCAGCTCAACAACGTGGGCATTGATTTCATTCAGGAAGTAAACGTGCAAACGTCGAATTATTCCGCGGAGTACGGCCGCAGCTTCGGTTCGTCGATTGATGTGGTCACCAAGAGCGGCGGCAACAAATTTCATGGCACGCTTTTTGAATACGCGCGCAATCAGGATTTCGACGCCAAGCCCGCATTCTCCCCCAAGCTCGAACTTCGTTATAACGATTTTGGCGGCGACGTTGGTGGATGGATTGTCAGAAAGAAATTGTTTTTCTTCGGCGGCGTCGAAGCCAAGCGCCTTGTCTTGCCCGGTGACGGTCCGGCAAAGACGCTCACTCTTCCCACCTCGCCCGAACTGATTGGCAACTTTGCCGACGCAGGCGTCACTCTGAAAGCGCAAGGTACTGTCACCGCCGCTTCCGGTTGCATTGGCAGTTATTCAGGCGGCGCGGGCGACGTGAACCCAGCGGACTTTGTTCCCAACACCGCCACCGGAACGGGAACCGCGTTAAACCCGACCTGCATTTCGTCCGGCGGCAAAGCCATCTCAAATATTTATAAGATGATGGAAACTCCCGGCGCCACTCCGGAATCGGCTGCGGCATTCACCAACGCCGCTACCGCAAATAACGCCACGTTCGCGCCGGTCACGCCGCAGAACTGGTCGGAATATATCGGCCGCCTTGATTACCACCCGACCGACGCGCACACCGATTATTTCCGCGCAATTTATGACCACCTTATTCTGGTGGATCCCTTCGGGCCTTTCTCCCCCGGCGGAGCGCTTCCGACCTCGCCCCAACTTCGCATTCGTCCCGGATATAGTTTTCAGGTTGGTGACGTCTGGACAGTCTCTTCTCATCTCGTGAACGAAGCGAAATTCACCGTTGCGTGGAACAAACAACGCATTCCGCCTACCGGCAACTTGTGGCAGCAATCCACATACGGATTCACTGCGACCAACTACGTCGAACCATTCCCCGGTGTCGGCCCATTTCCCACCGGAATTCCATCAGGCACCTACTCGGGAACCTGCCCGACAACCGCATGTCCCGCGGAATTCCTTGGCCCGTACGAATTCCTGCTCGCGCCAACCGTGGATATCTCTCCTTCTGATAACGTTTCCTGGCAGGTCAGGAATCACACGATTAAGTTCGGCGTCCTCTATGCGCGCAATCGCAAGGATCAGAACTCACGCACGGACGCTACGCAGGGCCAATTGAATTTCAGCTCTACGAATCCGAATACCACAGGCGATCAATTTGCCGATTCTCTCCTCGGAAATTACAACAGCCTTTCTCAATTTTCCGCCGATCCCATCGGCCATTTCCGATTCAATGATTGGGGTTCCTACATTCAGGATAGTTGGAGAGTCACGCAGCGGCTCAGTGTTGAAATGGGGCTGCGCGTTGACTACACCGTCCCAATCTATACGCAAGCAAACAACGCCGTGAACTTCGACCCAAGCCTTTACGTGCCAATTCCGGGTTTGACCATCAGCAGCGGTAACATTCCCACCGCGCCGGTGGGCTCCGGTCTGGCGTTCGATTGTCCTCCCACCTCCGCCACTCCCGGCGCCTGCAATCCCGGCGTCGCAGGCGGCGGCTATGTGATTGACGGCCTCGTGCGTCCCGGCGGCGTTCCCGCGGACCAACTCGGTCGAGTTCCTTCCGGCAACAGCCCTTTCGTGTTAGACGTTCCCGCCGGCGCGCAACGTGGATTTTATAAGCCTGAAGTCACGCCGGCTCCGCGGCTCGGCGTCGCTTTCACCCCATTTGGCGATAACACCGTGATCCGCGCCGGCGCCGGATTATATTTTGACAGGCCCGAAGGCAACATCATCTTCGGCCAAACGGGCATCGTGCCGTTCCTACAGCAGGTCAGTTTCCTCTCAGGAAACCTCGCGGCGCTTCCCGCTTCCGGTTCGGCTCCCACCATTTTCGGGCCCAGCGCCATCAGTCCGAATATGGTCGTCGCTCGCGTCGTCTCCTACAGTCTCAGCATTCAGCACGAATTTCGCGGCGGCATCATGGTTCAGGCCGCGTATGTCGGCAATGAAGCGCGCCATCTGATCCGCGAACCAAATATCAATGTGCCCACATTTGCGGAAGCCGCCGCTGCGCCTGCCGGTTCCACCATCAATCAGGTTCGTCCTTTCCTGGGCTACACGGACATTTCCCAGTTCCTCAGCGACGGCACCTCCAACTACAACGCTTTCCAACTTTCCGCCAGCAAGACTAAAGGCTTCGCTACCTTGCAAGTTAGCTACACTTACTCAAACGCGCTCGGCAACGCCAACGGTCTGAACGACAATCCCGAACCCGAATGCGCCATCACCTGCGTCGGTCCCGGCGGACAGACAATCTCCTGGAAGCAATACGACTATGGTCCGCTGACCTTCGATATCAGGAACGCGTTTGTCGCGTCCTACACATTGAGCGAGCCGTGGTTCAAGGATCGCAAGGGTGTCAGTGGCGTGTTTATTTCGGGATGGTCACTATCCGGAATCACGCGGGCCCAGTCCGGCTTTCCGCTCACCGTCACCGGTTCGGTGGCAGACGGCAGCCTGAGCGGCGAAAGTTTTACTGACCGCGCAAATATGACCTCGGTGCCGCTGACTACCGGCATCGGCGTATGCAGTAACAGCGCCACCCATCTGTGTTATTTCAATCCGTCCACCACTACCGGATCTTTCACGTCCACCGGCATGGCCACCGGCCTCGGGAACGCCCCCATCGGCAACATCACTGGCCCCGGATACTACACCTGGGATCTCTCGCTCCGAAAGAATTTCAAACTCCCCGTCGAAAGCATGGGATTCGTGATCCAACTCGACGCCTTTAACGCCTTCAACCGAATCAATTACCAGAACCCATCCACGACGGTCACCAGCTCAAGCTTCGGCCAAGTCACCGCCAGCCAACCGCCGCGGCAATTGCAGCTCGGAGCAAAATTTACCTTCTAACTTTGCAGCATGCTTCACCCGCAGCCGGCGCTCGCCCCAGTGCCGGCTGCGTTTTTTTCCGGCTTCGCCTAACTCCAATTCAAACATTAATATGCAAGAATGCGCTTGCACCGCATTCGGAGTCAGCCACATGCACCAACATGTTTTGGGAATTGACGTCGGCACCGGCGGCACTCGCGCCGTCATCATGAATGAAAACGGACGCATCATTGCATCCGCCACAAAAGAACACGCGCCGTTCGCTTCGCCGCAAATCGGTTGGGCAGAACAAGACCCACAAGATTGGTGGCGCGCCGCGAAAATCGCAATTCGCAAAGCTCTTGAAATCGGAAATCTGCGCGGTGATCAAATCTCCTGCGTCGGTTTCTCCGGACAAATGCACGGCGCAGTCATGTTGGATAGTTCCGATAAGCCAGTCCGCCCCGCGCTAATCTGGTGCGACGTTCGCACCGAAAAACAATGCCACGAATTAAATGAGCGTATCGGCGCGGAAAAACTTATCCAACTCACCTGCAATCCGGCGCTAGCGAATTTCACTCTCACCAAATTGATGTGGACTCGCGAGAACGAGCCTGAAAATTGGGCGCGTGTGCGTTCCGTAATGCTTCCGAAGGATTATGTCCGCCTGAAATTAACAGGCGAACGCGCCACTGATTTAGCCGACGCCTCCGGCACGCTAATGCTCGACGTCGCAAATCGAAAATGGTCGTCAGAAGTTTGGCAAGCCGTCGAATTGAACGCATCGCTGTTGCCGCAACTTTTTGAATCCCCAGAAATTTGCGCAACAATTTCCGCCGCGGGCGCCGAAGCCTCTGGACTAAAATCCGGCACGCCGGTAGTTGCAGGCGCAGGCGATCAAGCTGCCGGCGCCGTTGGCATGGGAATCGCCAGTCCCGGAGCGGTCAGCGCAACCATCGGAACTTCCGGAGTTGTTTTCGCCGCCACCGATCGTCCCGCGCTCGATCCCAAGGGCCGCCTGCACACTTTTTGTCACGCGATTCCCGGCCGTTGGCATGTGATGGGCGTAACGCAAGCCGCCGGACTTTCGCTGCGCTGGTTCCGCGATTGCTTCGGCACGAATTCCTCAGAAAAAAATTCTGATCCCTACGATCTCCTCACCGCCGAAGCCGCAACCGTTCCGGCCGGCGCGGAAGGATTGCTCTGGGCTCCTTACTTAATGGGCGAACGCACCCCGCATCTCGATCCAAACGCGCGCGCAGCTCTCGTCGGCCTTACCGCTTCGCACACGCGCGCTCACATCATTCGCGCGATTCTCGAAGGCGTCGCATTCAGTCTGCGCGATACCTTCACAATTTTTCGCGAAATGAACGTGCCCGTGAATCGCATTCGCCTCGGCGGCGGAGGCGCGCGCTCTCCACTCTGGCGCCAGATTCAGGCCGATATTTACGGCCGCGAAGTTGAAATTGTGGAAGCCGAAGAAGGCGCAGCCTATGGAGCCGCCATCCTCGCCGGAGTCGGCGCAAAAATTTGGCCCACTGTAGACGCCGCCTGCGATTCCGTCGTGCGCGTCGTAAATCGCGTAGCACCTAACGCCACAACCGTAGCGGCAATGAACGCCAGTTACGAAAAATACGGACGCATTTATCCCGCCATGAAATCCATACTGAATCCGTAGCTGCTCTCTTCCAAAGCGAAACCATATTTTCACAAAATCCACCGCGTCCGAATCATCACCCTCCGCATCTGAACTTGGCAGGAGGCGTCTCATGTCTCAAAAAGTTGCAGACCTCTTGTGGGAAATGCTCGCCAATGCCGGAGTCAAGCGCTGCTACGGCATCGTTGGCGACGCGCTAAATCCCGTAATCGACGGCCTCCGCGGCAACGGCAAAATCGAATTCATCCACGTCCGTCACGAAGAATACGGCGTTTTCGCCGCCGTCGCTGACGCCTACCTCACCGGCAATCCCGTGGCAGTCTGCGGAACCGCCGGTCCCGGCGTCGTCCATTTGTTTAATGGCCTGATGGACGCGCGCAAAGAAGGCGCCGCCGTCATCGCCATTGCCGGTGACGTCGAAACGAAACTCATTGATACGTCCGCCCTCGAAGAACTGAATCCGTACAAATTTTTTGATGCCGCCTCTCTTTACACCGGACGCATCGTTAATCCCGAGCAAGCCCGCGCCGTCATCAACACCGCGATTCTCACCGCCGTTCTGGAAAAAGGCCCCACAGTAATTTCAATTCCAGGCGATGTCGCGTCATCCGACGCGTCCGGCAGCCACTCCGCGGAAATCAGAATTCCCACCACGCCCGTCCTTCGTCCATCCGACGCCGACGTCACTCAACTCACGAAAATGATTGACGACGCGAAAACAGTTGCAATCTTCGGCGGCGATGGTTGCCGCGACGCTCGCGATGAAGTGATCCAACTCGCGCAAAAATTAAATGCGCCGGTCGGCTACACGTTCCGCGGCAAGCAGTGGCTCGAGCACGATAATCCCAACGCCGTCGGCATGACCGGCCTGCTCGGCTACGGTGGCGCGCACAACGCCATTAATGACGCCGATCTCCTGCTCATGCTCGGCACGGATTTCCCGTTCTCCGAATTTCTTCCCGGCCACAAAGTGAAAAAAGTTCAGGTCGATAAAAATCCCAAGCACATCGGCCGCCGCACGCCCGTCGATCTCGGCCTCGTCGGCGATATCAAGGCCACCGTCTCCGCTTTACTGAAAAGTGTCAGCGCCAAATCTGATTCCGCATTTCTCGGAAAACAGGTCAAAGAAACAAAGTCATTCCACGAAACACTTCAGCACTACGTCGTAAAAGGTCCCGGCATAAAACCGATTCGCCCTGAATTTCTCGCCGCCACTCTCAGCGAACTAGCCGCTGATGACGCCATGTTTTTCGTGGACACCGGCACCGCGTGCATCTGGATGGCGCGCCACGTTTTCGGCAGCAAAAATCGCCGCATATTCGGCTCGTTTTCGTGGGCCTCCATGGCTAACGCCGCGCCCAATGCTTTCGGCGCGCAACTGGCATATCCCGGCCGCCAAACAATTGCCATGTGCGGTGACGGCGGTTTCACCATGCTCGCCCTCGGCGATCTTCTCACCCAGGTTGAAAGAAAATCTCCTGTCGTTCAAATCATTCTCAATAACGGCTCGCTCGATTTCGTCAATATCGAACAGCAGGAGGCAGGCATCGTTCCCTTCGGCGTGCAATTTAAAAATCCGAATTTCGCAAAAGTTGCCGAAGCCATCGGCGCAAAAGGAATTCGCATCGAAGAACCCGGCGACGTCCGCGCCGGCCTCGCCGCCGCCCTCGCCCACAAATCCGGCCCCGTCGTCGTGGACGCAGTCGTGGATCCATTCGCCCTCTCGCTCCCGTCCCACGTTCCATTCCATACCGTCACAGGCTTCACCCTCAGCGTCGCCAAACAAATTTGGAACGGAAAAATGGACGACGTAATCAAAACTGTCGAACGAAACGTCAGACTGATCTAAACGGTTTAAGTAGCACCGGCACTCCTGCTTGTCCTGAGGTACTCGAAGGGCCGGTGCGCTTTCTCGTCCAACTGATCCCAAGTCCGGTAAACACTTCTCGCCACCACCAAAAACGTGTAGCCCGGGTTCGCCGAACCTGGGGGTTCGGTCGCCCACCACTCTACGTGTTCGCTATTGCTCAGAAACACCTTTCACATGCATTCAGAATCAAATTGAAGATGAACACCGTACCTCTCAGGAGAATTGCCATGCCGAACAGCAAAGATGTCGTAGTAACAGGGGTCTCCACCGGAATCGGCCGCGGCACCACAAAAGTCCTCATTTCAAAACGCTTTCGTGTGTTCGGTTCTGTCCGAAAGCAGGCCGACGCCGACCTTCTGCAAAAAGAATTCGGCAACGCCTTCGTGCCTCTCATCATGGACATCACCGATGCCGACGCCGTCCATCAAGCTGCCCAAAAAGTCGGCTCGATGATCGGCGACAGAAATCTTGTCGGCCTGGTGAACAACGCGGGAATCGTGGTCAGTGGACCGCTGCTCTATCTGAGACCCAGCGAGTACAAGCGGCAGCTGGATGTAAACATGATCTCCCCGCTCGTCGTAATCCAGGCATTCGCTCCTCTGTTGGGAACTGACAAAAATAGGAAAGGTCCCGCCGGCCGCGTCGTGAGCATCAGCTCCTCCACTGCAAAAGTTGCTGTCCCGCTTCTCGGTGCTTATAGCTCCTCCAAATCCGGTCTGGAAGGAATGTTGGACGTGCTGCGGCGAGAACTGATGTTATTCGGCATCGACGTTGTGATCATCGAACCGGGCACCGTGAACACGGCGATGTACGACAAGGGCGAAAAAGAAGATCTCAGCGAGTTCAGGCAGACCGAGTATTGGGAAGCGGTGCAGAACTTCCAGAAGTTCATCATCAACGAAGCACGTACCAACGGCTTAGCCCCGGAACGTATCGGCGAAGCCGTCCACGTCGCGCTCACCACCGCAAAACCGAAGGCGCGCTACGCAGTCGTTCCGCAACGTTTCAAGAATTGGACTCTGCCCAGACTCCTTCCTGCCAGGATGCTCGACGCCCAGTTCGCCAAGATGATGGGGCTCACAAAGGCAGCCAAAGGCGGTCTCGCTACATGAAGCCAAAGACTCAGCCAACTGGATTCTGGTCACCGGCACTTCGACTGGAATCGGCCGCATGTTCCGGCCAACCCAATTCAGTTCCACTTCTCAGGCACAGTCAATTGCCTAATGATCTGAAGTGATTCAGCGAGGATGTCCGCTTGCAGAACATTCAATACGTATAAGTCGGCGGCGTTGCTTGTGAAGTCAATTCTTTCGCCAATCTCTCGAAACTGTCGCTCAAGTTCGTAAAACCTTTCATAGGCCATATGCACTCCCATTTCGCAAAAACGCCTTCCTTGCCGCTTGGCTTAAAGTTCTCCATGTATCGATAGATTGTTCTTCACCGAAAACGCGCCCTCCACGGAATTTGCTCGAATGCCGGCGACGTTCTTGTCCGCCTCAGTGCTCACATCGCCTTCCAATGTAATGTTTCCGTGTTCCACAATAATGTGGATGGATTGCACGGACTGAAATCCGTATCTGCTGAGTAGTGGATCTCCGTAGATCGAGCGGTATGCAGCGCGGCGAATGCGATCGTCGTCGTTTGAGAGCGGCAACGTCTTGATGTTGTCCTGCACTTCTGTCACGCCATGGATCTTCTTAACCGACGCGATGGCTTCTGACTTCAATTCAGGATTCGTCACCTGTCCTTCAAGAATCACGCGGCTTCCGTCAACTCCGTATTCCAGATTGTCGAAAACGGTGTATAGATTCAGCATGCGAAGTTGATGTCCCACCTCGCGCTGAATCTCTTCATTGGGCGGCTGCACCGGCTTCTGAGCTGCAACTTTGCTGGTGTATGCGCTGGAAATAAGAAGAGCAAATATCACCGCTGCGGTTGTCGTAATCACTGATACTCGATTTTTCGTCATCGTGTGTCTCCCGAAAATTCTCTGCCGAGCCCTGCTTAACGGGCGGATCGCTTTGCTTCGCGATAGGCCTCAGTACCCGCTTCCGCTGCGTCATCGAATCGTTCTTTCGTCTCGGCGACAAATTTCCGCGCGCCGCGTGCTGCTTTTGCTGCACGAGCGCGTATCTCTTCGACGCCGTCAGTCACCCCATCAACGATGTCATCGCGCATTTCTTCGCCCGACTTCGGCGCCAGCAGAATGCCGGCTAACGCGCCTATCCCGAGGCCGATGCACAAAGCCACAACCGGATGGCTCCACTTGCTTTGATTTTTTTTCATCGAGTTCTCCATATTTCATTTTTACTAACGTCATGCGTATGAAATCGCTTTGGATCGAGCAATTAAAGTCTTATGAGCACGGCGAGGGAGGACAGCCGGCCGCGGCCTTCCTCCCACATTATTTAGTCGGATGAGCGTGCAGCACGCGCGTTCTGTTGATCCGACTTCGACGCGTCCGTGGACGACTCGCCGGTCGAGGAAACATCTTCCGCGCGGGTCGCTTCCAGAACCTGCTTGCCCCGCTTGATTTCGTCGGACGTATCGCAATGCACGGAAAGCAAAATTCCGCCTTTGCTCATGCGGCCTTCATAGCGCTTTGCTTCAAACTCCGGCATACCCAGGCCAATCAATGCGCCCGTAAGTCCACCCACCGTTCCGCCGACGCCCAGCCCCGCAAGCGCGGCCACAATCGGACCGGCGGCGATCAGCGGACCTATGCCCGGAATCGCCAGCGCGCCGATGCCCACCAACAGTCCGAGCGTCCCACCGATTACTCCTCCGGTTGTCACGCCTACTGCCGTACCCTCCGGAGCCTTCGTCGCCTTCTCCATTCCCATTTCTTTTGCGCCGCTAAGACTTTCCGGAAGCAAGATCGAAATATCCGAATCTGTAAATCCTGCATTGAGAAGTGAACTGATTCCGTTTTCCACAGCACTGCGAGTTGGATAGATTCCGAATACCGCTACTTTCTTTCCTGACATTTTATTTTCTCCTTTAGGTCGGCGCTTACGCTCGATCTCTACTCCTGTTGAACAACGTTACATTTGAAAATCGTTAAGCTCGGGCGGCTTTGGTTTTGGGCGTTGCAGCCTTTTTCGGTTGCTCGCTGTTTTCATCCGGCTCTACGGACTCCGAGGCCACCACGTTGATCTTCGCCGCCAGATGAGTAAGCTTCTGGTTTGTCTGTTTTTCTTCTTCAAGCGTCTGCCTCAAAAGCGACTCGGCCTGATCCTCGCCCAGAAGCTTCGCGTAAGCGCTCACGCAACCGTAGACGGCGATTTCATAATGCTCGACTCGCTGCGCCGCGGAAATAAGACCCGCGTCCCGTTCCTCCGCCGCCGGAGTTCCCGCGATCATTTCACCGCCTTCGGTGATAAGCCCCTCCATACCCTTGCAGTCCTTGCCGGCCGGGCTTTCTCCCAGAGCTTTGAATATCTTTTCCAGCCGCGCCACGTGCTCCTTCGTTTGTTCCAAATGTCCTGCAAAGCCAGCGCGCAGATCCTTCGAGGTCGCTGCTTTCACCATTTTAGGAAGGGCATTCACCAACTGCGTCTCCGCGCTGTAAAGGTCTTTCAATTCACCGATATAAAGGTGCTTCAAGCGATTTGTTTTCATCCACGTGTCCTTTCAAATTTAGAAGTGCAATATTTTTCAAATTGATTCAACGGTTCGATCAACGGAGACACTTCAGTTACAAGCGTGAACATTTGCGATCTTGTTCTTCGGAAATTTGCGGATACGTTTCTTATGCAGGATGTGCTGGAGAAACCAGAATGAGCGCAAATGGAACGGATATCTGTCCGGTTATAGACACATTCACGCGGCGAACGCATTTTGGTTGGCTTAATTCGAGGTCGGATCAGTCGTCGCTCTGCGCCAGCGCACGCAAATCTCACGCCACGAAAAAACGCGAATGTGTCCCGATACGGACAGATTGTCCGCCTTCGGCTCATTTATGATTAGGTCCGTGAAGGACGTACGACGTAGCAAAAGCTTCGTCAAGCTTGGGAGGATTTAAATGGGAACCATATTGATCGTTCTTCTGATTGTGTTTTTGCTCGGCGGCGGGGGATGGGGATATTCCCGATGGCGTCGTAACTAACGCACTCAGATTCCGGAAAGTAACGATACATCGTCAGAAGGGCGGGTGGCAGCAGTTCCGTTCGGGTTTTGAATCGGCGCGTGTTCGGCGCGCTCGACGTTCGCCCGCTCTACGCATTTTGTGAATAATGCATCCCATCACGCAAAATTGGACGCACGTTCTCACATCTGCTTTGTTTCCTTCGCCTTAGCATTCATCCGCCCGCACCTTCCACAGCACATTTTTGAAAAAATGCGGACCCCCACCCCCGGGGTCGTTAGCGATGTGTGTGCTAATAAAGGACTTACGCCGATCTGTGGTGCAAGTGTGTGCTAATAAATGACTTAGCGGAATCTTTTGATCGCGCGGAGCTACCCTTGAGGGTAGCATCCGGGGTTTAATCATTTGCGGTTGGCATACCTTTTGCGTGGGTCGTCTCGTCTCGGTTTTCTCTGCGTCGTTCTCTGCGAACTCTGCGTCTCTGCGTTGAGATCTTTTCCTTATTTTTTCCATCCCCCAAAAGTGCATTATAATGCACTTTTTCGCCGACTCACTCCCACCTACACACTCGCAAACGCCTTCAGATAATTTCCATATCCCACCACCATCGTCGAAAGCACCAGCACAATCAATCCCAGCGTCACAAGAACAATCGTCCGTCTGCTCGTCCCTTTCCATTCTTTGTAAATCACTCCCCAAAGCGTGGAAAAAATAATGATGCTGGCCATGTGCAAAGTCCAACTGGAAAAGTCGTACTTCCCCATTTTTGTTTGTCCCATGCTGTAGAAGAAAAATTGGAAGTACCACATGATTCCCGTCGCCGCGGCCAGCAAACTATTCAGCAGCATCGTTTTTGAATCAATGCGTGTGGAAGTCGAGCCGTCCGCTTCCACATGAGCTTCTTGATTGCCCGAAATTTTTCCGCTGGCGCGTCCCAGAAATTGTCCGGCCGTTTTATTTCGCCACAGCAGAACCGAGCACCAAATAAAATTAGTTGTGAATCCGCCCAAAAGAAGCACAACAAGTATCGGAAGATTTTGCCAAAGGTCCGCGCGTCCGGTCTGCAATAAGTAATCTTTTGTCAGCGCGCCGATCGGTTTTCCCGCGGTCAATCCATACGCGAAACAAGAACTCATCACTCCCGCAAAAATCGCAACCATCAAACCTTTGCCGAAGTGAAATTCCTTAACTGTATTTTTCTTCTGCTCGTCAGTCAGTTCGCGTTCCTTGGACATTCCCGCAAGTCCGCTCAAAACAATTCCCGCCATGCAAATCGCGATGCCCAGTAAAATAACTTGTCCGGAATGTTCTCGCGCGATCGCCCCAATTTCACCCGCGAAAATTGGCGGCATCAAAGTTCCAAACGCCATGCACAATCCCAGTGCAATCGCATATCCAAGCGCCATTCCCAGAAATCTTACGGAGAGTCCAAAGGTTAGTCCGCCAAATCCCCACAAAACTCCCCAGGTGTAAACGAACGCCAATGTTTTTGACGGAGCGCGATGCAAAATTCCCGGCAGCTCCGGAACAAGCGCCATTCCGATTACAATCGGCGCAAGGATCCAACTAAAAACTCCCTGTAGCAGCCAATAAACTTCCCACGCCCAGCGTTTGATTCCTTTATATGGAAGGTAGCAGGTGGCCGAGGCAAGTCCGCCAAGCCAATGATACACAACGCCTAAAAATGGATTTGGTCCCACGCGATAATTTTTCTCACTCTCTGCCCCAAATGTGTTTGCATCTGTGTATCACAGCTCGCCCAAGAAAATAATACAAATCGTCTGGTTCGACTGTGTTTTACAGGGTGAAACTAGGTAGAATCTTTCTTCGCCATCAAAATTGTGGCGATACAGCGGCCCCGAAATAATTCCATTGCGGATGAGGTGAACTGTGAATCTTTCTTCCACTGCGCGCGCAAAACAAATCCGCTGGATCGCATCTTGGACTTCGCTTGCGGCGCTCGTCATTCTTTGCGCGCCTTTCACCAGCGAATATTTTTCCGCGGCGGCGCAAAATATTTCCGCGCCATATCAAATTGCGGGACCGATTCAACTGAGCGTCGATTTAAGTGAAGCGCCGCGTCACATATTTCACGCCCATCTGATAATTCCCGCGTCGCCCGGAGCGCTAACTCTCGCATATCCAAAATGGATTCCCGGCGAGCACATGCCGGATGGGCCGATTTCCGATTTGGCCGGATTGAAATTCGCGGCGGGTGGCAAAACTCTCGTGTGGCATCGCGACTCTGTGGACATGTATCAATTTCATATGGATGTTCCATCTGGCGCGACATCAGTGGAAGCAAGTTTGGACTATTTAAATCCCGTGGACGGCAACGGTTTTTCCGCCGGCCCTTCCGCAACTTCTCAGGTCAGTATTTTGGAATGGAACGATGTGCTGCTGTATCCCGTCGGAATAAAATCCGACGATCTCACCTACGTTGCGCATTTGAAATTACCGACCGGATGGAAATTCGGCACCGCACTTACAGACACACACGCGCAGGGTGACGCAATTCAATTTGGACCCGTCTCGCTGACCACGCTTGTTGATTCTCCTGTTCTTGCCGGCGCATATTTTCGCTCAATTCCGTTGGCCACCGATGTGCAGCCTCCGCATCATTTGGATTTAGCCGGCGATTCCGCGGCGTCCGTCGATATTCCCGCCGAAGAATTGGACGCGTACAACCGATTGGTGCGCGAAGCAGGTGCGCTTTTTGGCGCGCGTCATTACGATCATTATGATTTCCTGCTTTCGTTGACCGATCACTTTTTTCCGAATGGACTCGAGCATCACCAATCGAGCGACAATCGCGCGCCGGAACGAATGTTATTGGATCCGGATCTGCGCGAAAGTTACGCGGATTTACTCGCCCACGAATTCACGCATTCATGGAATGGAAAATTTCGCCGTCCCGCGGGATTGGCAACTCCGGATTTTGGCGTGCCAATGAAAGGCGATTTACTTTGGGTTTATGAAGGGCTAACGCAATACATCGGCGAATTACTTTCCGCGCGGGCGGGGATCCGATCCGTCGAGGCATATCGCGAAGCGTTGGCGGCAACCGCCGCATATTTGGATCATCAAGCGGGACGAAATTGGCGTCCGCTGCAGGACACCGCAACCGGCGCGCAAACATTATATTTAATTACCGGCAAGGCATGGTTTTCGTATCGCCGCAGCGTGGATTTTTATGACGAGAGCTGGCTGATCTGGCTGGAAGCGGACACGATTATTCGCAAACAATCCGGCGGAAAGAAATCTCTGGACGATTTCTGCCGAAGTTTTCACGGCGCGCCAAGCACCGGCCCGAAGCTCGTCACCTATACTTTTGATGATGTCGTCTCCGCGATGAATGCGATCACTCCGTATGACTGGCGCACATTTTTTCGTGACCGGTTAGACTACATCGGCCCGCACGCGCCGCTCGGCGGCATCACTGGCAGCGGCTGGAATTTAATTTACAACGATGTGCCGAACGATCACATTTCCGCGGACGAGCGCACCAGCGGCGAAATCACCATGGAATATTCTCTGGGCGCGAATTTCGGACGAGACGGGGCCGTGCTCGATGTTGTTCCGGGAATGCCTGCCGCGGAATCCGGACTTGCACCGGGAATGAGAATTCAAACAATTAATGGAAAAGCATGGTCGTGGGACGCGTTGCACGACGCGGTTCGTTCGACGAAATCCTCCGCGGCAATAATTGAGTTCGTCGCCGATAACGACGGATTCTCGAAGGCCTATCACGTCAATTACAGCGGCGGCGAAAAGTTTCCGCATCTGGTTCGCATCGAAGGGCAACCAGATCTGCTGAGCGACATTCTTAAATCGCTGACGCCTGCGCGTACATCTTTTTAGCGGTAAGCGTATCTAATAAGCAGGCGGCAATCGCCGCGCAAATCGGTAAATCCAAAACGCCCCTTCCGGGCGTATTCAAAGCAGGGCGTGGAGTTTAATGCTTCGCGAGCCTGCTGCCGTGAGTTGCTATAATAAAGGATACCGATACGAAAGATTGGCGCGGGGACTGGTCTGGCCGAAGGAGTGTTTATGTTGATTAAGCAAGCAGAAGATTTGAAATATTCAGATGTAACGCCGAAGCGCGTGTACATGGACCGGCGAAAATTTCTTGCCGATGCGGGTATGGTTGGCGGCGCCCTTCTGGCTGGACGCGGAATTTGGAATTTGATTTCGCCGTCGCAGAGCGTTCTGGCAAATGCGAAATTAAATGTGGCGTCGAAAAGTCCATTCAGCACCAGCGAAAAACAAAACACCTACCAGCAAGTTTCCACGTACAACAACTATTATGAATTTGGAACCAATAAAGATCAGCCGGCGAAGACGTCCGGGAATTTCAAAACTTCTCCGTGGACGGTTTCTGTGGAAGGCGAATGCGCGAAGCCGCAGAAATTGTCGATGGACGACATTTTGAAAATGGCTCCGCTTGAAGAACGGATTTACCGGCATCGCTGCGTGGAAGGCTGGTCGATTGTTGTGCCGTGGATTGGATTTTCGCTCAGCACGTTGATCAAACTGGCGCAGCCGAATCCAAACGCAAAATTCGTGGCGTTCCAAACGTATTACGATCCCGCGCAGATGCCGCTGGGCTCGCGTTCCGGTCTGCAACTTCCCTACGTGGAAGGATTGCGAATGGACGAGGCGATGCATCCGCTGACGATGATCACTGTGGGAATGTACGGCGAAACTTTGCCGAATCAAGATGGCGCGCCGGTGCGCGTAACCATTCCGTGGAAATATGGATTTAAGAGCATCAAGTCCATTGTGAAAGTAAAATTTGTGAAAGACATGCCGCCGACGACGTGGAATATTTCCGCGCCGGATGAATACGGATTTTATTCCAATGTGAATCCGGAAGTGGATCATCCGAGGTGGAGTCAGGCGAAGGAACGCCGGCTGGGTGAATTTGGCACGCGGCCCACAATTAAATTCAATGGTTACGGAGATCAGGTGGCCAGTCTCTACAACGGAATGGATTTGAAAAAGAATTTTTAAGAGAGCGCGATGAATTCCTTTCTTTCCAATAAATGGCTGAAGGTTCCGGTGTTTTTGCTGTGCGCTCTTCCCGCGCTGGCGCTGGTGTGGGGAATTTCGCACAACGGATATATTCAGTCCATCGATCGAGGGCCAAGCGCGCTTGTGGAATTGGGCGCCGATCCGGTTGCCTACATCACGCATTCCACAGGCGATTGGACGATTCGATTTTTGATTATCACTTTGGCGATCACTCCATTTCGCAAATTGCTTTCGCTGCCGGCGCTGATTCGATATCGCAGAATGTTTGGATTGTTCGCGTTTTTCTACGTGTGCATTCATTTCATGACGTACATCTGGCTCTACCAATCATTTGATTTTCACGCGATTTGGGCGGACGTAGCTAAACGAAAATTTATCACCGTGGGCTTCATCGGATTTGTGTTGATGATTCCGCTGGCGATCACTTCCACGAAGGGCTGGATTCGCCGACTGGGCGGAAAAAATTGGACGTGGCTGCACCGGCTAATTTATTTCAGTGCAATCGCCGGCGTGATTCATTACGCGTGGCTGGTGAAATCCGACGAGACGAAACCGTTGGAATATGCGGCGATGGTGGGAATTTTATTGCTGTACAGAATTGTTGTGTGGATTATTGGAATCAGAAAACCGCCTGCCGTTCGCGCTGCCCGGCCTGCATCGGTTACGTCAGAATCCGCTTAGATAAAAATAGTTGCTGTCCGTGATTGATATTCTCCAAAGTCAATTGAATCCTCTCATTTGTACTCACGAAGTATTTTTATGCGCGATTTCGCGGTATGGTTGGAGGGTGTTGAACTCGCGCGCGTCCGGAGAAATCTATTCATGCTAACGGAATGGAAATCGGCGGGATCGAATCCGGGGCCGCGATCGCTTTTCCGGAATCCGTTGCTGTATACGACCACTTTATTGGTGGTCGGCGCGCTCTATGCGGGAGGAGTTCTTTTTTTTCGCTGGGAAAATAATCGCGACGCGGATCGGCGCGCGGCGGAAGAAGATGCGCGGCAAAAAGCGGCGAACGCGCAGCGTGCATATGATTCGCTTGGTGGAAGCCAGTTCGCAATTTTGAATTTTTATGCGACGCCCAGC
>DATBYL010000223.1:0-5421 GCA_036513735.1 Candidatus Acidiferrales bacterium | reverse complement strand
CCTCCACGCCCTGCACCGGCGTTAACAGCCGCGACATCCGCCGCCGACGGTCGCTCGGTGCCAGCTGCCGTGCCGCCTTCGTCCTCACTCCACGGTGAAATGTGGACCGGAATCGCGTTCGGCGTCACGTTCTGTCCTTCGCCACCATTAATCGCGCCGCCTGCTCCGCCTCGGCCACCACCCCCGCCTCCAAATCCTCCACCACCGGTATTTAGCACCGGATCCTGATTGAAGTAGACCGGCAAATCCGTTCCCTCATATCCGTACGCAATCGGACTCTTCATATCCGAAAATCTTCCGCGAAGAATCGATCCGCGCACAAATAAGTCCGCGGGATGTTCCACAGTTACGCCCGGCGTCAATCCATAATCCGGAAAAATTGTTGCCGTAGATCCTTCCGTGATCAGCGTACCGCCTTCTTCCACAAATTTCGCCAACGCCACAAGACCATCAATTCCCATGCCTCCGCGAATGTCGTCCGCCTGATCCACGTATCCCAGATTCGGAAATTCCGCGGTCTTCTTATACGGCAGCGGAGTTCCCGTCACCGGCGTTCCATTCACTTGAGAAATTGCCGAGCCGCCGACGTGCGGAAACACAATCACGTCATACTTCCCGCGCAAGTTCCCTTCCTTCAATTTCAATTCGGAAAAATAAGTGTAAGGAATTCCGTACGCATCGAACGCCGCGCGCCACCAGCCCTCATCCTGCGTACGCGACCAGCTATGCACATATCCGATTCGCGGCACCGGCAGATCGTGCGTCTTCACTGAAGGTGCAGCAGACATCGCCCACGCCGATAGCCCCAAATTCTTCAGCATCGGCCCAAGCTTCGACGCATCCGCGTGATCAATGATAATCGAGCCCGCGTGGAATTTGTGTCCGCCCGCCTCGAAGTCATCTTCCGCCGCGGACATTTTCACGTCCGCATTCTTAAATCGGAACGTGACCATATTGTTGTCCGCCGTCGCCGCCACAACCACCACCGGACCATCGCCTTCAATTCCGCCCGGCGCCTTCACTTCGGAAGTGATCAGCGTCATCGGCTGATCCAGCAAACTCTTATCCGTCACCGTCAGCAGTTTGATGTCCCGCATGAATTGGAATGTCCATCCTGTATCATCATAAGGACGCGGATTCGCCGGCGGATAATTCTGAATCGAGAAATACATGTCCGCCAACGTGCGGAACGGCTGATCGCCGCGCACAACGTAATCCCCCGCCGCCACGTTCGCATTTCCAGCTTTGAATGCCGACGTCGCCCGGCTAACTTCCAATCCCTGCGTACGCAAATCGTTCACGGCATCGGCCGCATCCGCTTTGCGAGTTTGTCCCGCCGGAATCACCCAGCCGTACGTCGGACCATTCTTCCCCTTGTCAACCGCGCGCTTATTTTTCAGCCAGTAATTTTCCAGGAAAATGTGCTTATCATTGGCCACGCGATTCAACGCGAATAAAATCGCCGACTCCTGAATGTTCGTATTGTTTCGCGGTCCCCACTGAATCGAAGCCATCGGCGGATTCGGGCGGAACCATTCCTTACTCGTGGTCGTGTTCCCTGCCATGACCGTGCCGATTCCCGAATAATCATTCGTTCTGTTCGGTCCGTTAGTATTCCCGGTGATATAACTCTGCACTTCATAAAAACGCCCGGTCGCATTGTGTTCATGCGCGATGAAGAACATGTAATTAGGAACCCAGCCGTCATAGAAACCGTACGTCCACACGCCCGGCACTCCGCGCTTGGCCATTTCCATCACGTCGTTTTCGGCCATCAACCACCACTCATCCACGGTGATGGGATCCAGAGAATCGTTATACGGCCCAGTTCCAGTCGACGCATATAAATATGTCTGCGCCTCGTGCAAATCATGCAGAAATGTCGGATGCCATTCCAAATCCGTTCGCGTCACAGCCTTCGTCAACTCCAACAACTGGCCCATTCCGTCGCGATTGTTATCGTGCTGAACGTATTTACCCCAATACATTAAGGGCAAAGTCCCACTGTCGCCGGCCGCAGCGCGCTTCTTGTTAAAGTAAAATGTGTCGACTTCCGCTTCGCGGCCATCCACTTCAATCACCGGTGTAATCAACGTAATCACATTGTTCCGAATATTCTGAATGAAAGGCGTTTCCTCAACCATCAAGCGATACGCCAGCTCAATCAGCATTTCCGGTCCGCCGGTTTCCGGCGAATGCATTCCGCTGGTGATGTAATAAATGGGCTTCGCGGTATTCAGCAGCACCTGCGCCTGTGCTTCCGTCGTCTTCCGCGGATCGGTCAACTGCCCTAGCATGTCCTTATATTTGTCCAGCGACGCAATCGTCGCCTCGTCCGCAATCGCCAGCAGAACAATATCGCGCCCCTCTTCCGACGTCCCAATCTTGAAATACTTCGCGCGCTTGGAAGTGTTCGCTAAATATTGGTAATAGCGATTGATGTCCTTCGAGTAGGTCAGCTCGCCCGGCGTTCCCGGAATGCGGCCGAAAAATTTCAGCGGACTCTGCAAGCCATCCGACATCGGCATGTGGTCCACCAGCTCCGTCGTAATCCGCGGATCCTGCAAATACTGTTTGATCAGCTTCGTATATTCCTCGTCCTGCTTCTGCGGACCCGCCGCTGCAACCGGCTTCTTCGCGCTCTTCCCCTGCCCTTGCGCCAAAATTCTGGACACATTCGGTCCCAGCGCAAACGCCAGCGCGATCACCACCCCGCACAAAATCATCGAACGGATTTTCATTGAAGCCCCTTTCAGGAAATCAGTCACGCATATTTTGAAAGCGAAGAAAATTTTGCGCACGAGCCACACGAACCAGCGATAGCACTCACATCAGTATCCACAAGCAGCAGCGCGAGGCCACTCTATCAAATTTCTCGCAAGTGGGTGTACGAAATCCGCCGCTCAACGATCCAAAATGGTTTAAGTTTCTGCCGACGCTTCTCCGATAGACGACCCGCATCTCCGCGCGGTTTCATGAATGCGAACCGAGTCATCCTTCCCCTTGCTTATTGACAGGAGTCTATGTAAACTCCCTGTCATCAACTGAGGGGAGCCTCCGCCGCATGAGTAAGCCCACCGATCTCGTCCAGGGCACCTTGGACCTTCTTATACTTAAAACAATTATTCTCGAGCCCGCCCACGGATGGGCTATCGCCCAGCGCATCCGCCAAATCTCCAAAGAAGTCCTGCAGGTAAATCAGGGCGCGCTTTATCCCGCGCTGCATCGACTCGAGCAACAAGGCTGGATCGCCGCCGAGTGGGGCGAATCGGAAAATAATCGCAAAGCCAAATTTTATTCTTTGACGAAAGACGGCCGTAAGTATATGCAGAGTGAGCAGGCCAACTGGGAGCGCCTGTCCGAGGCAATCGGCCTGGTATTGAGGACTTCCTGAAGTTCGGAGGCAGCAAATGCGTCCGCTGACTAAACTATCTCTTCGCATCCGTTCGCTGTTCCGCCGCGATACCGTCAACGGCGAACTCGACGCGGAATTGGAATTCCATCTGGAACGCGAAGTTCAGGGAAAAATTGACGCCGGTATGTCTCCGCAAGAGGCGCGCCGCAGAACAATGATCGAATTCGGAGCTTTTGAATCCATCCGAGAGGAATGCAAGGACATGCGAAAGATAAATTTTATTTCTAACTTCATCCGTGACACCAAATTCGGCGCGCGTATGCTGCGCAAAAATCCCGGCTTCACCGCCATCGCCCTGCTGACGCTTGCGCTCGGCATCGGCGCGAACGCTGCGATTTTCAGCTTGGTCCGCGGAGTCCTTCTCCGCCCACTCGTCAATCGTGACGAAAATCGCCTCATCTATATCCGCCAAAGCGCCGCAGGCCTTAACGTGGACAACATAGCTTTCTCCGTTCCAGAAGTTGATGACCTCCGCGCCAGCGTCAAATCCGTTTCCGAGTTTGGCGAATTCTCCCAGGTCGAATTCACTATGCTCGGCCTCGGCGATCCTCGCGTCGTACGCGCCGGAGTCGTTGACGGTGCTTATTTCGACGTTGTTGGCCTGCATCCCGTTCTCGGCCGCCTGCTTGATATGCGCGACGACGGCCCCAAAGCCGAAGGTGCCGTTATCCTCACTTATCACTTCTGGACCACCGTCCTCAAAAGCGATCCCTCCGTCATCGGCAAGGCTGTCCGGCTCGACAGTGTCCTCGGCTCGCGCCCCGCCACGATCGTCGGAGTCCTTGAGCCTTCCGTCCCATATCCATCCGAGACCGAAATCATCGCTAACATCGTCACCAGCCCGCATCATCTTTCCGCAACCATGGTCACCGGCCGCGTCCATCGCATGACGGAACTTTTCGGCCGCCTCGCTCCCGGCGCAACTCTCAATCAAGCTCGCGCCGAACTTACCGGCGTCTATTCAACGATGGAACACGATCATCCCTCAGACTATCCCAAGCAAGACCAGTACGGCATTGACGCCAAACTTCTGCGCGAGCAAATGACTTCCAAAGCTCGGACCGTCCTGCTCGTTCTGCTCGCCGCTTCCGGGCTCATTTTCATCATCGCCTGCTCCAACGTAGCCAATTTAATTCTCGCGCGTACCGTTCGCCGCGAAGGCGAACTCGCCATCCGCGCCGCGCTCGGCGCCACCAGCGGAGCCCTTCGCCGCACCCTGCTCGCCGAAAATCTCTTGCTCTGTGGCGTTGGCGCTTTGCTCGGCGTACTGCTTGCGCGACCGATGGTTGCCATCCTCGCGCGATACGCATCGCGATTCTCCGTCCGCGCGCTCGATCTGAAAGTTGATTCCAGCATGCTCTGGGTCGGTGTCGGACTCGCGCTCGTCGCCGCGGTTTTGTTGGCGTTCGTTCCGCGCTTGCCCGCTTCCACCAATTCGCAAGGCACGTCACACTCCAGCGGCACGCGCGTTGCCGGAGGCACCAACCGGCGTCTACGAATTTTCGCGATTGTCCAAATCGCCGCGTCCTTCGTGCTCCTGGCCGGCGCCGCCATGCTCGTGAAAACTTTGCTCTCTCTGCAATCCGCCCAGACAGGTCTCGACATGCATCACGTGCTCACCTTTAACATGCCCGTAACCACCTACGGAAGAACTCCCGACCAGGTCGCCAACTTTTATCGCGAAACTCTTCGCCGCATTCAGGGAATTCCCGGCGTGGACGCCGTCGCCATCGGTTCCGAAATTCCATGGCGCGACGCCGGCCAGTTCGGCTCTGGCTTGCACTTCACTGCCGATGGACAAGTTCACGGCGCACCCGAAGAAGATCCGCGCGGTCACTTTCGCACCATCACACCCGGATTTTTCGCTTCGCTCGGCGTTCCCATCATCGCGGGCCGTGACTTTAATGCCTCCGATCGCAGCACGTCAGAGCCCGTCGTCATCATTAGCCAAACCATCGCCCAGCGCATGTTCCCCAATCGCGACGCCGTCGACCGCCACATAACCT
>DATBYL010000222.1:0-11875 GCA_036513735.1 Candidatus Acidiferrales bacterium | reverse complement strand
AGCCCCGCCCCTACCACGATGAAAAAAACGGAAGTTTGCGCGTTGATTAAGGATGTGGGAATTATTCCCGCGCTGCGAGTGAGTTCGTATGACGACGGGCACTTTGCTGCGGAAGCTGTGACGGCGGGCGGAATTCCGATTGTGGAAATTACGATGACGGTGCCGGGAGCGCTGGAGCTGATTACGCATCTCGCGAAGCGTCATCCGAAGATGACTGTGGGCGCGGGGACGGTGCTGGATGTTGAGAAGGCGCGGGTTTGCATTGATGCGGGCGCGAGTTTTCTGACGAGTCCTTCGTTGAATTTGAAAATTATTGAACTTGCGGCGAAGGAAGAGATTGCGATTTTGCCGGGCGCGTTGACGCCCACGGAGATTGTGACGGCGTGGCAGGCTGGCGCGGACTTTGTGAAGGTATTTCCGTGCGCGTTGCACGGCGGAGATAGCTACATCAGAGCGCTGAAGGCTCCGCTGCCGGATGTTCTGCTGATTGCGGCGGGCGGGGTGAATCAGCAAACGGCGGGAAATTTTATTCTGGCGGGTGCGACGGCAATCGGAGTGGGCGCTGAGTTGGTGCCGCCCGAAGCAATCGTGCGGCGGCAAGGGGACAGGATCAAGGAATTGGCGCAGCGTTTTGTGGGATTTGTGAAGGATGCGCGGAACCGGCTGGCCGGGCAAGCGTGATTTTTTCGGTAGGCGAAATAGTTGGAGAGGAGTAGCGGACAAAGATGTCACATTTATCCCGAGAGAAATTGGATTTGGTAATTCGGACGAAGAAAGTGATTGGGCAATTGGAGAGCGTGCTGCGCGGACTGAATGAGGATGAGCAATGCGCGGATGTGTTGCAGCGGCTTGCGGCGGCACGCGGGTCGATCAATAGTTTGATGGGTGAGTTGATGGAGGATCACATTCGGAATCACATGCCGAAAAACTCAAAGATTGCGCAGGAAGCGGCGGAGGATGTGATTGAAATTGTTCGGACGTATTTGAAGTGAGGAGATGATTTAGGAAAAGCCACCGCCAGGAATGGCGGCGCCGCATTAATTGTTAGTGTCCACTTACGTTTAGGTGCTGCGGAAGATTTAACTTTCTTGACTTTAAGGCGTGTGGGGCGCAGGATTTTAACGGGGACGGGGTGTTCGCCCGGGACAACTTCGTCTATTTCATTTAATTGGATTTGGCCCTAAGTGGTTCCTCAGGAGGCGTGTTATGCGTAACAAGATTTCCTTCCGACTCGCGATACTTTCATCGGCAATTATAGCGATTGCGATTGTGGCGACGTTTCCGATGGCGCATGCGGATGTGGTGAGCCACGCGCGAATTGTGCGGCTGAGTTTTGTGGAAGGGGATGTGGCGTATCAGACTCCGGGATCACCATGGCAGCGAGCGATGATGAATCTTCCTTTGCAGCAGGGATTTTCGGTGCGGACCGACACGGGATACGCGGAAGTGGAATTTGAGTCGGGATTGCTGGTGGAACTAGCAGGAAACACGCAACTGGAATTTACGCAATTGAGTTTGATCGACGGACACAAAGTGACGTCGCTGAAGTTGGATCAGGGGACGATGATTGCGACGGCGAGTTTGCAGAAGGGCGACGACGTTTCGATCTCGTCGGGAAATGGCGATGTTACGGTTCCGCGCAGCGGACGATTCCGAATTGATTCGTCGCAATCGCAGAATTGGGTGACGGTCTTCCACGGCAAAGTGGAAGTAGCGAACGGCGGAAACAATACCGAAGTGGAAAACGGAAAAACTTTGCGTTTTGGTTCGGTGGGTGGCGAAGCGGATCAACCGAGCGTGGACCGCAGTCCGAGAACGGACGCGTTTGACAAGTGGGCTTCGGACCGCGAGCAAGCGCAGGACAACGCGCAAGAAGGCGCGGGAGAATTTTTGAGGCAGAGGGACTATCAGTTCAGCACGGCGGATCTTTATAACTACGGAATGTGGTCAGACATTTCCGGATACGGAATGGGATGGCAGCCTTACGGAATGGGCGCGAACTGGATGCCATTCAGCAACGGCATGTGGATGTTTGGCGATATGGGCGCGGACTGGATGTGGGCGAGCGCGGAACCGTGGGGCTGGCTGCCGTATCACTTCGGCGGATGGGTTTATCTTGACGGCGAAGGATGGTTCTGGATTCCGCAGAACCTGGGATATTTTCAGGGCGGGAACGCGACGTTTGTGACGGTGGGAAATCAAGTGGGGTGGACACCGACGGCGCCGACGCCTGTGAATCCGAAAAAAGTTAGAATTGCGCCGATTACGCCGACGAATCCTGTGCGAGTTGTGTTTGCGGGCGGTGGATCGAAAGGTGTGATTGTTGCGGGGCCGCGCGGAGTGGTGCCGGGGACGAGTCCGGTGAAAATTGCTTCGGGGCCAGCGTCAACATTTGTGCAAACGAGTGCGCCGAGTGTGGCGACGCTTGGCGCGTCTGGAGTAATTGTGACATCACGCGGGTCGCAACGGCCGATCAGCACGTTGGCGTATTCTGCGCGGGGAACTTCTACCGGAGTCGGCGCGCCGAAGAGCGGAGTGCCGGGAAATTTGGGAGCGGCTAACAGTTTGAATGCGCCGAGTTTGGGACGTCCGACGGCGATGGCTCCGCATTCTTCGCCGGCGCCTGTGATGCGGGCGCCAAGCACGTTCGTGCTTGCCGGTTCGGGCTCACGGAGTTCGGGAGTTACACCAATTATTTCGAGCGCATATAACGGCGGTTCACATTCGTCGGGCGGCGCGTCTGCGCCGGGAGCGACGAGCGCAACGAGCGCTGCGAATGGTGCGAGCAGCGGCACGAACGGCGGCACGATGGGGCACGCGACGGGAACTGCTCCGGCGGGCGGAACTGCGCCAGCGGGAACGACTTCGACTACGACCGCGCCAGCTGGGAAACATTAGCCGGAAGAAAAAGATTTAAGAAGCCCAGACGCGGGCCCGAACATTCGGTACGGCGTCTGGACCCTACCTTTGAATTTTCCTCGGTGCCGATTGACGCGGCATCATCATCTGGAGTTCAATTCCTAAATGGCCACGAATACTGTTGCGCGGAAAAATACCGCCGTTGCTGTGCGTTTGCGCGGCGTGGAGTTGCTGAATAATCCGGCGCTGAATAAAGGGACTGCGTTCGACGAGGCGGAGCGCGAGGCGTTTGGTCTGCACGGACTTTTGCCGCCGATTGTGGAGTTGCTGGATGCGCAATGCGCGCGCGCATACGAAGCATTTCTGTTGAAGGACAGTGACTTGGAGCGGCATATTTATTTGCGTCAGCTTCAGGACACGAATGAAGTGCTTTTTTACCGGTTGCTGCTGGAGCACGTGGAAGAAATGCTGCCGATTGTTTACACGCCGGTGGTGGCCCTGGGCTGCGAGCAGTTCAGTCATATTTACCGGCGTCCGCGCGGACTTTTTATTTCTTATCCACTGCGCGAAGTGATTCCACAATTGCTTCGCAATCATCCGAATACCAAAGTGGATGTGATTGTGGTGACGGATGGCGAACGAATTCTTGGAATCGGCGATCAGGGAGTGGGCGGGCTGGGAATTCCGATTGGGAAACTTTCTTTGTACTCGCTGATTGGTGGGATTCATCCTGCGCGAACTTTACCGATTGTGCTGGACTGCGGCACGAATAACGAGGAACGGCTGAACGATCCGGAATATCTGGGCTGGCGGCACGAGCGAATCACCGGAGCGGATTATTACGATTTTGTGGAACTGTTTGTACGCGCGGTGAAACAAGTTTTGCCGAACACGCTTTTGCAGTGGGAGGATTTCGCGGGAATTCATGCGCGTCCAATCCTGGATCGCTATCGCGATCAACTGCTGACCTTCAACGACGATATTCAAGGAACGGCGGCTGTTGCGTTGGGTGCGATGCTTTCTGCGGTGCGCGTGGCGGGATCTTCGTTGCGCGAACAGGAAATTGTTTTTTTCGGAGCGGGCGCGGCGAGTATTGGAGTGGCGGATTATTTGCGCGCGGCATTGGTAGGCGAAGGACTTTCGGAGGAAGAGGCGCGCCGGCGAATTTGGATGGTGAACCGCGGCGGGCTTTTGCACGACGGGCGCGCGGAATTGACGGCGGAACAGCGCGTTTATGCGCAGCCGCTTGCACGAGTAGCTGCGTGGCCACGGAGTGGCGGAGATGCGATCGGTCTTTACGATGTAATTAAAAATATTCGCGCGACGGTGCTAATTGGACTTTCGACTGTGACGGCTGCGTTTACTGAGCAGATTGTGCGCGAGATGGCAGGCAAAGTTGAGCGGCCGATAATATTTCCGCTATCGAATCCGACGGAAAAGTCGGAAGCGCGTCCGGAAGATTTGATTCGTTGGACAGATGGGCGCGCGTTGGTGGCGACGGGATCACCTTATGCGCCGGTTCAATTTGGCGGAAAGACGATTTCGATTTCGCAATGCAACAACGTTTACATTTTTCCGGCGGTGGGATTGGCGGTGATGGCGTCGCGGCTTTCGGGAGATGGAACTGGGACGCGACGCGTGACTGACGCGATGATGATTGCGGCGGCGCGCGCACTGGCGGAACAGTCACCGGCGCTGAAAGATATTTCCGCGCCACTTTTGCCGCCGTTGAAAAATATTCGCGCGGTGGCGGTGGAAATCGCATTTGCTGTGGCGATGGAAGCGGAGCGAAGTGGGAAGAGTGATGCTGCGGCTAAGGAATCGTTGAGGGCGAGGATTGTGGAATCGCAGTGGGCGCCGGAATATCCGAGTTATATTCCTGAGATTGGGTAGATCGGAATTGGATTTAGGTGATGGAGGGAGTAAATACATGAATCCCAGACGCAATGCCGGCGTCTGGGGCACCCCTTAACGGCCAAATTTCCTACAGTTTGCTCAAATCCAAGTCGAGCTGGAGAGCTTTCGCGGCGTCTCCGGCGGCTACTCTTAAATTCTCGCCCATGTAAGGCCAGGCTTCACGAAGCCGCGCAGTATCGTAGAGCAGTTTGTGTATGACCTCCAAGCCCAAGAGATCCAAGACTTTCGTATCTTTTGATCTGGCCATAACTTCGAAGTATTCAAACAAGCGCCGAAGTAGTTTCTCGTTCTCGTTGTAATCGAGTAACAAAACTACGCGCGGGAACACGATAAATCCAAAAATTAGATATATTCCCGGCGGGTCATTCCAGTCGGTCCAATAATCGAATTCTCGGTTGTACGAGTCAGTGAATTCTGGAAATGCTGCTAAGAAATTGCGGTTCAGCCCGTCGTAGGACATCGGCTCGGCTGGCATTTTACTTATCCTTCCCTCTATACGCTGCTACTGCATTGGGAGAAATTTAGTGGAACAGGATTTTATTTCGGCGTCGAAGTTTGCGTTGGGGATGGTTGCGCGAGCGTCGACGGTTACGTTATTGCCGATGAAATTTAGATTTGTGCTGCGTCCTTGTAGCGTGACGTGCGCGAATTGGGCGTGAATTTGATCGGGTTTGATTTGGTTGATGATTACGCCATCGAGTTTTATTTCTGTGATGTGCGCGGCATCTTTTCCGGCGATCAGGACGTCGCCGGGAGTAGTGGCGATTACGTTTTGCAGCGTGATGTTTTTGTAATCGGGAATGCGGTCGCCGGGAATATTGGGGTCGGTGAAGCTTTCCGTTGTTTGATTGTTGTAGAACGGACTGATGGCAATGGGAATTAGAACATTTCGCATGCAAATGTTGCGATAGGTAAGGTCGTGCACGAGTCCACCACGCGTGGCATTACTTTTTATGCGAATGCCGCTGGTGGTGTGGTCCTCAGTGAGTCCGTCGACAAGAAGAAAACTATCGCCGGCAAAAGTTTCACTGCCGATGGACATGCCGTGCCCGTTGTAAAAATGATTGTCGAGCACGCTGATGTGTGTAGTGCCCTGCTTGATGGCGATATTGTCGTCGCCGGTATCGAGCCAACTTTTTGCGATGGTGATATTTGTGGAAGCGCCGGGATCGATGCCGTCAGTGTTACGCGCGTCGGCGGATTTTATTGTGGGCGTTTGAAGATGCACGCCCCAGGCGGTGAAACCGGCCGTGTTATTTACGGAGACGTGAAAATTCGGCGAGTTGTGAAGCGTAATGCGATAAAGAATAAATCCGTCCGCATGAGTGGCGATGATTAAGCGCACGCTGTAGTAGCGCAATTGTTTTGGTTCCGCGGCGCGGGCCATTTGCCACCAGGAATAATCATGACCGATGATTTTGGCGCCGCCGCGTCTGTCAATTGTGCCGTCGCCCATGATGGCGGCGTTTTTTACGTTGGTGACGGAGATGAGTGGTTTGCACTGACGGCCCGGCGGTGTGGGATCCGTGCCAGGGGTTTCTGAGATCGTGCCGCAAAGAAGTTTTGAATCAGCGCCGGGATTCGGATCGAAATCTTTCGGATCACGCGAGGCGTAAAGAGTTACACCCTTGTCGATGAGGAGCGTGACGCCTTCGCGAAGTTCGAGCGCACCGCTGAGAAATGCGTTTGGAATAAATTGCATCGCGAGCGTGGAGATTTGTATTTTGCCGCGGGATAATTCCACGGCGTGGCCGGGGGAGCATTCGTCGAGCGCTTTTTGGATACGCGCGGTGTCGGTGGTTTTCTCATATTCTGGCGAGAGAATTCCGGCGTCGCTGATTCTTCCAGCTTCCAGGACTGCGCAGGTCGGTGGAAACTGTGGTTCGCTGACGGTGCGCGTGTCCTGCGCGAAAAGCGGAGTGGCGGCAAATGCGAGAATGCTAATGACGAGGGCGCGACGCATAATGCCGACAAATTAGCACAGAGGACGGCGCTGGGCCATGCTCGAGTAAATTTCGTCTTTGGCAATGACGCTTATCGTTAGCGCTTGCCTTTGGTCTCCCCGCCGAAATGTTTCGCGAATAATTCCTTTGCGCGTTTCGCACCCTCTTCCGTCATCACAACTGATTTTGCCTTGCTCTTCGGATTTGAGACGTAGCCTTTCTCGTGCAGTCGATCGAGCGCGTCCCAATCATGACCTTTCCAAGCTCTAAGCGCCTGGCGGTCCTCGACCATCGTTAGAGTCAGCAGCGCGAGAACGACTTCATCTACTTTGTCTTGATCGTAGTCCATTCCAGACCTCGCTCACTTCAGTTTTTCCGATTTCAAAAAAGTTCCTTTTTCAAGATCGAGGAAAGCTTGCTGCAATTGTTGCTGCGTGTTCATTACGATTGGGCCGTACCACGCGACGGGTTCCTGTAAAGGCTTGCCGGAAACGAGCAGGAAGCGGATGCCGTTTTCTCCGGCTTGGACGACGACTTCGTCGCCCCGATCGAAAAGGACAAGCGAGCGATTGCCGGCGTCTTTTGGCGGGGTGACGTCCAGCCAGCCGACAGAGTCGGTGGGAACTGCGAGAGGCTCGGAGGCGTTGCAGAATTTTCCGTCGCCCGCGAACACATACGCGAATGCGTGGTGAGTGGTTTCCACCGGAAGAACTTTTCGGCGGCCCGGCGGAACGCTCACGTCGATATAAACCGGGTCGGCGGCGATGCCTGTGACCGGGCCGCGCTTTCCCCAGAAAGTTCCAGTGATGATGCGGGTTTTTGTGCCGTCGTCATCGGTGACTTCCGGAATTTCCTGCGATTTAATTTCCTGATAGCGCGGTGGAGTCATTTTCAAAGAGGCGGGAAGATTGGCCCACAACTGAAATCCGTGCATGCGGCCTTCGGGATCGCCCTTAGGCATTTCTTGATGAATGATGCCGCTGCCGGCCGTCATCCATTGAATATCTCCGGCGGCGATGGCGCCTTTGTTGCCCATGCTGTCACCGTGTTCGACTTTTCCGGCGAGAACGTACGTGATGGTTTCGATTCCGCGATGCGGATGCCACGGAAATCCGGCGAGATAATCCGCGGGAATATCGTTGCGGAAGTCATCGAGAAGGAGAAATGGATCGAAGTCGGATGTGTTGTGAAAACCAAATGCGCGGCGGAGGTGGACTCCGGCGCCTTCGATTGTCGGCTGAGAAGTGATCAGGCGCTTTACTGGACGGATGGACATGTAGCCTCCGGTGCTGGAGAAATGATTTTAAATATGTGTGTGAGAGAACGTCAAGAAAACGAATTCAAGAACCCCACGTGTACATTCGACACGTGGGGCACCCGAATTAAATTCTGTTTACGCCGGCGCTTAGGATTTCACAAATTCCAAATCGATGGTGATGGCGATTTCATCGCCGACCATAATGCCGCCGCTTTCCAGCACGCCGTTCCACGTCAATCCGAAATCTTTGCGATTGATTCGCGTTGTGGCGGAAAGTCCGATGCGTGTGTTGCCGTAGGGATCTTTGACAGATGCGCTGGGCCCTTCGACATCAAGAACCACGTTGCGGGTGACGCCGTGAAGAGTGAGGTCGCCAGAAACCGCGAGCGTATCGACGCTTCTTTTCTGGATTTCCGTGGATTTGAAAGTCATCGTTGGGAAGAGCGCGACGTCAAAGAAGTCCGGACTTTTCAAATGGGTGTCGCGTTGTTCTTCGCGCGTGTTGATTGTGGAAACGTCGATGGTGGCTTCGACGCTGGATTTTGTGATGTCAGTGGAGTCGAGTTTCAGCGAGCCTTTGAGGCCGTGGAACTCGCCTTTCACGTTTGAGATCATCATGTGCCTGACTTTGAATTGGGCGTTGCTATGGATAGGGTCAAGATTCCATGTCGTTAGCGAAGTGGGCCCAGTACTGGTTGCTGCGTTCATGTGAACTACCTCCCGCAGATGAGATGCTCGTTATAACGACTAAGTTACAAAGAAAGTTGGGGTGGGTTATCGCGCGGAAAGGCTATGGATTTCGGCGATGTAGCCGCCGTGGAATTCGGAGATAATTTGGCGGCGGGCCAAGAGTTGCTGTTTGATTGACGCGCCGCCCGTTGTTATGCCGAAACTGCGCGCTCCGATTTAATGAACGCGAGCAGATCTTCGTTGATTTGATCTTTCAGAGTGGAGCACATGCCATGCGGCGCTCCGGGAATTATTTTCAGTGTGGCGCCTTTAATAATTTTCGACGAGAGCAGTCCGGCGGCAACGATGGGAACGATTTGATCGTCGTCGCCGTGAAGCACGAGCGTCGGCACATCAAACTTTTTCAGGTCTTCGGTGAAATCAGTTTCGGAAAAGGCTTTGATGCAGTCGTAGCAAGCTTTGATTCCGGCCATCATGCCTTGCAGCCAAAAAGAATCGCGCAAGCCTTCCGACACTTTTGCGTTGGGACGATTGGCTCCATAAAACGGCTTGTAAAGTTCCAGCCAGAATTGCGAACGATCCGCTTGAACGGCGGCGCGAATTTCGTCGAACGCGGACATTGGCAGACCTGCTGGATTCGCGGGAGTTTTCAGCATGAGCGGAGGAACGGCGCTGATGAGAATCGCTTTTGAAACGCGAGCGGTTCCGTGGCGTCCGATGTAACGGGCAACTTCGCCGCCTCCAGTGGAATGGCCAACGTGAATCGCATCTTTCAGGTCGAGCGCTTCGACGAGTTTCGCGAGATCGTCGGCGTAAGTGTCCATGTCATTTCCGTTCCACGGCTGACTTGAGCGGCCATGGCCTCGGCGATCGTGCGCGATGCAGCGGTATCCGCGGTCGGCGAGAAAAAGCATTTGGTCTTCAAACGCGTCTGCGCTAAGCGGCCAGCCGTGACTGAATACGATCGGCTGTCCTTTGCCCCAATCCTTGTAATAGAGATCGATGTTTGCAGAATTTTCTTTGCCTACGGTGATAAATGCCATGAAGGGGTCCTCCTTGTGTGCCGGAAGTGTGTGCGCAGGGAGCGCGGGCGGAGTATAGCACTTTGGGAAATTGGGGAGGTAGGGCGAGTGGCGCAAGTTATGCCGAGAATTTACGGATGAGGATTGTTTGGTGCGACCTGAGGGGCAATCTTGAAGCACTGTTCTTTACCATCCCAGAAAATTGCAGATTCTTCTTCCTTCCACCGCTTGTACCAAGCATTTTGAACATATCTTCTGCCATGTCTCTTTACGAAGTTGTACCAGGCCGTCCATGACGGCGAATTTGGATCCTCTGCTGACACATTCTTCCAGTCGACAACCCCATCGATCGTCGAATGCTGCCAAGAGGAATCCGTAAATAAATCGCACAGATAGAAAAACGCGATATCGCCAACTGTCGTTACCGGCCAAAAATCCTCGATGGGTTCTTTAGTTCTGGTTTGGTCGGCAAGACAAGCAATCAACATTGGGATCGCCTTTTTACCCAGTTCAATAATGTGTTTTGTCTGTTGAGCCCCGGCATCTTGCAAGCGGCCCTTTGGAGGGGTGTGTTGCATCTTAGCGAGACCAAGCGAGGCGTCGCACGTTGCGGTCCGCGATTGGGCCCGAACTGGGAGTACGATCAAAAGTGTACATCCAGCCATTAGAACGATCGTTTTCAAATGAATCATGCGGATAGGTTAAACCCATTTGCGGAGATCGCGCGCGCAATTCCGCAGTGATGTGCATCCAGTAAGAAAGTACGCAGGGGATTCGAGCACTTTAGGAAAATGGGGAGGAAGGGTGCAGGTGGTACAAGCTGGGCAAATTACGATTGCGGTGTCGCAGCGTCCACAAGCTGCGGGCCGGCTGCTGTTTCTTCTTTCCAGTCTGGTTCGGTCCAAAGAATAATTGTTTGTGGCAGCCAGAGGAATGCGAGCACCGATGGCACGAGCGCGGCTTCGAGAATACGAACCGCCCACAGAGCTGTGGCCGGATCGCGAGACAGCAACCATAGCCCGATCCCGCACACCGGAAATATCCAGCGCAAAATTCTGTAGGCAGAATAATGGGCTTGATTACGCCGTTGTAAATCAAATTCATCGTTTGCCCATGCGGGCATGCCGCGCTGTTTCCAAGGCGTTGGATGCATGGATTTGTAAAGCGCATATCCGGCTGCGGAATCTGGCTTTGGATTTTCAAACTTTTTGATCGGGCCGCCGTAACGGAGACCGCCAAACGACGAAGCGAGAAGAATGAACCACCAAATTTCCTGCCAGGAATACCATTGGATAGGACGATTGCGAATTGCCAGCGTAAGGTAATACGGAAAAAGCGAAAGAAGAAGCGTCCAGTTATAAATCACGAATGCTCGTCGCCGCCTTCGCGTTTTGATAGGCCGATACCACCAGTGACTGTTCTCGATTCCCGATTGTGGCGTGAATGCCGACATCGCTAGCCCGCCTTTCTTTGGCGCGTATGCGTTCGCGATTCATCCGCGCCGTAAACTTCTTCGCTCAACGGACGAAAGGGCTTGCGCGAGAAAATCGCTTCGACAGGTAGTTTGAAAAACTCGTGCAAACGAAAAGCTAGCTCGAGGCTTGGATTGTAATCGCCGCGTTCGATGTAGCCGATTGTTTGAAAGTTAATGCCAATGGCGTCGGCGAGATCTTGGCGGGTGAGGCCGCGCTCGGCACGAAGCACGGCGATGCGATTGTGGAGTTGGCCGCCGGAACGGGCGTCATCGCCATAGTTGGAGTGCATGTACGGAATATTGTACTACTACAACACGGCTGTCAAGCAGAAAAAACGAGGAAGCGAGTGAATTATGAACGCTGACAGCCTTTATCGCAGAATTTCAACAAGCAACACCCACGCGTTAAACATGCTGACCAATAGCGGGAAAATCAGTGCGGGAATCATCCAGTAAAGTCCGCCGCCGATATGCAGCAAAAATAACGCAGCGCCGATAATTAATGGCAGGGTGGCGAGCTGGCTGAACACGACGCGCTGATATCCGTGATAGGCAGTATCGAAATAGCGATGGCGAATTGCCTGCGCATCAAGTCTTGTTGCTACGATCCACACGATTGTGCCGATGCAGAGCAATTCGATTCCAAAAGCTGAAGACGGCTGAGGCACCAAACCGAGCACGGATGAGATCAAAACGTTGCCGAGAAGAATTA
>DATBYL010000221.1:0-3818 GCA_036513735.1 Candidatus Acidiferrales bacterium | reverse complement strand
GACGAACAGTGGAAGCGCACGTTTGAAATTAATGTGATGGGCAGCTATCTGGTGGCGGACGAAGCGGCAAAGGTTTGGAAGCGCCAGGGATTGCGCGGCAATCTTGTGCTGACCACGAGCGTGAACGCATTCGTGTCGAAGAAGGGTTCGATGGCTTACGACGCATCGAAGGCTGCCGCGAATCATTTGGTGCATGAGCTGGCGATTGAACTTGCTCCGCTGGTGCGTGTGAATGCTCTTGCTCCGGCTACAGTGATTGAAGGATCGACTATGTTTCCGCGCGATCGAGTGATAGCGTCGCTAAAGAAATATGAGATTCAATTTAAGGAAGAAGAAGACACGGAATCTTTGCGGCGGAAGTTGGCCGATTTTTACGCGCAACGCACACTGACGAAGCGCGCGATTACCGCGGAAGACCAAGCCGAAGCGGCGTTCTTTCTCGTATCAGAACGCTCGGCGAAAATCACAGGACAAACCATTGTTGTAGATGGAGGTCTGCCGGAAGCATTTCTGCGATAAACGGAAACGCCAGCGCGATGAGCGCTGGCGTTGTGAACCCTCTACAATTTAGAAACTCAATTAAGCGTAACTTGAAACAGCCGCGGTGTTTTTCTTGCTGCGTTCCTTTGTGATGCGCTCCAAATATCCGCTCTGGCGAAACGCGTCCATCGGATCGGCAGGCAGGCCGTGCGATTTCGCCCACTCCTGAATAGCGGGACGCACGTCAGTGGAATACGCATCCTTCAAACAAGATTCGGCGTCAACGAGTGCGCATTTAGTCTGGAAATCCGCGAGACGAGCGTGATCCACAATCGCGGCCTTAGCAAATAATTCCTGCGCGGTCGTCACCGTCTGAATCATCGCTTCAATTTTGCCCTTTAAGTTGTGGCTCTGATCGATCATGTAGGCGATGTCCGCGCGCTTTTTCGTTTCCCATTCAAAAAAACTAATCTCGTGGAAGATTCGGAAAATCTGATAGGGATCAATCGAGCCGAGCGTTAAATCGTCGTCGGCGTAGCGACGATCGTTGAAATGAAATCCGGCGAGCATATTGTCAGTCAGCAGCCACGTAACAATTTGCTCGATATTTTGCGCCTGATAGTGATGTCCTGTATCGACCAGAACTTTTGCGCGAGGGCCGGCGACGTGCGCAAGCAGAAGCGCCATGCCCCAATCGCCGATATCCGTGTGATAAAACGCCGGCTCGAACGGTTTATATTCCACGAGCATGCGCTGATCACCGGTGAGACGGCCGTGAAGTTTCGCGAGACCTTCCTCAAACCATTTTCTGCGGTGACGAATATTTGCCGTGCCGGGGTAATTGGACCCATCGGCAAACCAAAGTGAAATATCGCGGCTGCCAAGTTTTGTGGCGATGTCCGCGCTTTCCAATAAATGATTCACGGCAATTTCGCGAATCGCGGCATCGGGATTGCCGAGCGAGCCGAACTTATAATGTTGATCTTGAAAAACATTTGGATTGACAGCACCAGCGCGGATACCGTAACGCTTCGCAAGTTCGTTCACTTTCCCGACGCTCTTAATCCCTTCGGGTAAATCCCACAAAACATGCAGCGCTACGCTCGGGCACGATCCTGTAACTCGATGCACTTCTCCGGCGTCGCTGAATTTTTCTTCAATTGTGGAAGCTGCCGCAGGTTGGATGAATTTTCCAAAACGCGTTCCGGTGTTGGCGAAACCCCAGGAAGGAAGTTCAATTTGAAAATTGTCCAGCGCCTTCGCAATCGCATCCGCTTTTGTGGAATTAAGGCTCACAGCATACTTCCCCGCAATTCCGAACTGCCATTGGCCCCGAGTTCGAAAGCGGATGCTAGCACCTCGCGATTTTACTGTCTAGCTGCACGCGCCGGGGATGAATGCGCAAACCTTTAATTTTCAAATGCGCTTTCTTCGGTTGAGTCTCACAATTTAAAGGCGGGATGTGTCACAATATGATACAAGAATAACGATTTTGTAGGTTCTCTACAGATTTGCGTTCGGGCGCACGACAGTTTTGCTACACTCACGCACATCGGCGCCACGCGAGGTGAACAAAAATGACGAAGTCCCTCAAAGAAATTACTCGAAGGGATTTTATCCATGTTGGCGGCACAATGGCTGCATGCTCGCTTATTCCGGCGCCAATAATCAAAGCGTTGGCCCCGCCAGCTCCCGCTGATATTCATTTCGGATATGCGTCGATCACCTGGGACGGCAAGGATCGCCAGGCGATTGAAGACATTTCCGCGCTGGGATTTCCGGGAATTCAGTTGCGCGCAAACGCGATTGCGGAATTTGAAAATAATCCCGCGGCGCTGCGCGAGTTGTTGGACGCACACAAATTGAAAATGGTAGCTCTATCGAGCGGCAACCTGGATACTGAAAATCCGCCAGAGACCGAGATCGCCGCGCACCTTGCGCGCGCGCGCTTCGCGAAAGATGCGGGCGCGATTTATCTGCAGGTGATTGGCGCACGCCCGAAGGGGCGGGATCCTGTTCGCGCCGATTATGAAAAAATGGGAAAGCTGTTGACGGAATTAAGCAAACGCACGTTGGACATCGGCGTGCAAGTTGGGTTTCACAATCACATGGGCTTCCTGGCCGAGCGGCCGGAAGAAGTGGATTGGATATTCGAGTCCACCGATCCGCGGTACGCGAAATTGGAATTGGATGTTGCACACTGCGTTCAAGGCGGCGGCGATCCCGTGAAGATGATGACCAAATATAGCGATCGCCTGCTGTTCATGCATCTGAAAGACGTTCGTCCCGCGCCGGCGCCGAAGAATTATCAATTCGTCGAGCTGGGCCGCGGCCGCGTGGACTTTCCCGCAATTTTTGCGGGGATGGACAAAATTAAATATCACGGCTGGGCGATCGTGGAATTGGACGCGGTGCCGGATCCGGCGCAAACTCCAAAAGAATGCGCGGAAATCAGCAAGAAATATCTTGCGGATAAACTCGGTTACAAAATATAAACTCGTACGGAATTGAAAATGTGCAACTCGCATAGTTGTTCGGGGCAAGAAAAGGAAAGTTCGCATGGTGAAGAAGTATTTAGCTGTTTTATTTTCAGGCGTGATCATTATTGCAGCCGGAGTTCCAGCGCAAAAAACTAACGGAAATAGAATCTCAGTCGTTCCAAATGAATCGCAGCGCCGCGTGGATATTTCCATCGACGGCAAGCCTTTCACGTCCTACATCTATCCCGAAGATATGGAAAAGCCTACGCTCTATCCGTTGCGCGCGGCAACAGGAACTCTCGTCACTCGAGGATTTCCGCGCGATCCGCGCCCGGGCGAGCGCGTGGATCATCCGCATCACGTTGGCCTGTGGTTCAACTACGGAAACGTGAATGATCTCGACTTCTGGAATAATTCCTACGCCATCAAGTCCGAAGACAAGCACAAAATGGGCACCGTATATCATCGAGCTATTCTTTCCGCAAAAAGTGGAGCGAATGAAGGCACGCTTGAAGTCGAAGCCGACTGGAATAATTCCGACAAGAAAGTTCTGCTGCAGGAGCACACTACATTTATTTTCAAGGGCAGCGCGGATTTCCGCAGCATCGATCGCATCACCACTTTGAAAGCAATGGGCGATCCCGTCGTTTTTCACGATGACAAAGAAGGCCTGCTCGGAATACGCGTGCGGCGCGAACTGGAAGAGCCTTCGACCACGCCCGCAACTTTCACCGACGCGAACGGCCGTCCAACAACCGTCGCGCAAATGGACAATACCGGCGTGAATGGAAATTATCTCGATAGCGAAGGAAAAACTGGCGACGCAGTTTGGGGCACGCGCGGCCGCTGGTGCATGTT
>DATBYL010000220.1:0-6349 GCA_036513735.1 Candidatus Acidiferrales bacterium | reverse complement strand
CCTGTTAGCGCCGAAATGCTTTCGTACATTCATAAATCCAAAACTGCCGCGCTGATTCGCGGATCTGTCGTTGCCGGCGCAATCTGTGGAGGCGGCGCTCACGATGATGTAGAGCGCATGCGCCGATTCGGAGACAACATCGGCTGGGCGTTTCAAGTGGTGGACGATATTCTGGACGTGGAAGAATCTTCCGCCGCGCTTGGCAAAACCGCGGGGAAGGATCAGGCGCAACAGAAGGCAACTTATCCGGCGCTTTTCGGTCTGCAAAAATCGCGCGAGTTTGCAAAGGAACTTGCCACGAAAGCGCTCGGAGAACTCGCCGTCTACGGAGATCGCGCGGCGCGGTTGCGCGAGTTGGCGGAATTTCTGGTTTTGCGCCGCGCTTAGTTGGGCTGAATTATTTCACTGAACAACATCACCTGCGTTGGCCAATACATGCCGGACAAGTCTCCAAAACTAAAAACTGAAAAACAGCGGCTGGATATACTTTTGGTCGATCGCGGCCTCGCCGAATCGCGCCAGAAAGCTCAGGCCATGCTGCTTGCCGGAGAGGTGCGCGTCGCAGGACAACGTCACGACAAACCGGGCGAACGCGTTCCGGTGGACGTGCCCATCGAAATCACGGGAACCCATTTGCGATACGTCAGCCGGGGCGGATTCAAACTGGAAGGCGCGCTGGATGAGTTCGGCGTCGATCCGAGCGGCAAGATTTGTCTCGATGTTGGCTCGTCTACAGGAGGCTTTACTGATTGCCTGCTTCAGCGCGGCGCAGTTCGTGTTTATGCGGTGGATGTGACGCCCGATCAAATGGCGTGGAAGGTGCAACAAGATCCGCGTGTAACGCGAATTAAGCGCAATGCGCGCGAACTGACGCACGAAGATTTGAAGGCCGCAAGCAGCGCGCTCGGGGGAAAATATATTCCGCCGCAACTTGCCGTGATTGACTTGGCGTTTATCTCCGTTGCAAAAGTATTGTCCGCCGTTGTTGCCGTTGCGGCGCCGCGCGCGGAATTCCTGATTCTGATCAAGCCACAATTTGAATTGGATCGTGGTGACATCGGCAAAGGCGGAATTGTTCGCGATACAAAGTTGCACGAGCGCGCGATCGAGCGTGTGCGCGATGCGGCGCGGGCTGCCGGCCTGCAAGAAAACGGCGTGAAGCCCAGCAAGCTTCCGGGCGCCGAAGGAAATCTAGAATTCTTCCTTTATGCGACGCGTGAATAAGCAACGCGCTGAAATAAGCCGCGCTGTCCCGAACGCAATCCGCTGGAGTACAATGCCGTCACCCATGTACCGCACCGTTGGAATTGTTTCGCGGCCCCGGCAGGTGGACATTGCCGCCGTCGCGCCAAAATTAATTGAGTGGCTGGAATCACGCGGCCTCGCCGTCATATACGACAAGGAAACTGCCGCGTGCATGGCTGCCTCCGGCCGCGAATGCTCGCGCGAAGATCTGACGGCGCGCGTTGATCTGGTGATCGTTCTCGGTGGAGACGGTACGTTGCTGGCAACCGCGCGCGCGTTTCGCGACAAAGCTGTTCCCGTTCTTCCAATAAATTTGGGTGGCCTGGGATTTCTCACCAGCGTGAAGCTCGACGAAATGTACGCAATCCTTGAGGAGGTTTTGCAAGGCCGCAATCGCGTAAGCGAACGCAGCATGCTCGAGGCGAGCATTTGGCGCGGCGAAAAAGTTGTCGAATGCCATCGCGCGCTGAATGACGCAGTGCTGAACAAAGGCGCGCTCGCGCGCATCATTGATCTGGATCTGCATTTGAATGGAGAATTCGTCACCAGCTACAAAGCGGATGGCCTAATTATTTCAACACCGACCGGCTCGACTGCGTATTCACTCGCAGCAGGCGGCCCCATCGTGTATCCGAAAGTGCCGGCATTTGTAGTGACGCCGATATGCCCTCACACACTGACGAATCGTCCGCTGGTGATACCCGAAACTTCAAAGATCGAAATCGCATTCCGTTCAAACGACAATCAAGTTTACTTGACGCTCGATGGCCAGATCGGAGTTGAACTGGAACCGGGCGACCGAATCACAATCACGAAATCGTCGTATCCGCTGCGGCTGGTACGTCCTGCGCGGAAAACCTATTTTGAGATTCTGCGAAACAAGTTGAAGTGGGGCGAGCGCTAGTTCTTCCCTGCTCCGTCCTTCCTGTCAGGCAATTCCCGCCCGAAAATAATTGAAGAACTTTGGTGACGTTTCTGGTATGTAGACGTCATACCTAGGTGTAAGGAGACAGCCTACATACCGCTATGACGCCACCGAAAGAACGCTACCAGAATCGCACCGAAATCCTGCAAGGCACGCTGGACATGCTGATTCTGCAGGTTCTGCAATGGGGACCTCGCCACGGCTACGCGCTTAGCAAAGCCATCCGCACGAATTCCGGCGAAATTTTGAAAGTCGATACTGGCTCGCTCTATCCGGCGCTGCATCGGCTGGAACGCAAGAAGTGGATCGACGCGGAATGGAAGCCTTCCGAGATCGGCCCGCGGTTGCGCATCTATCGCCTGACGAAATCCGGCCGCAAACAACTTGTCACGGAGCGTTCGCGCTGGGCAATTCTGAATGGCGCCATCGCCGGAATTTTGAATCCAGCGAAGAATGAGAGTGAGTGATGAAATTTTCATTCTGGAAACGCAAGCAGCGCGACGAAGAGCTCAGCGAAGAGATTCAGGCGCATCTGACGCTTGGCGCGCGCGAAGAAATGGCATCCGGACAATCGCGCAAAGACGCGCAACTTGCAGCCCGCCGCGAGTTTGGAAACGAAACTCTGGCGCGCGAAACCACTCGCGATATGTGGGGCTGGCGCTGGATTGGCGAACTAATGCAGGACGTCCGCTACGGCCTCCGCTTGCTCGGAAAAAATCCCGGCTTCACGGCTGTTGCGATTCTGACGCTTGCTCTTGGAATCGGCGCGAATACAGCGATTTTTAGTCTCGTCGATACGGTGATGCTGAAAATGTTGCCGGTGCAGAAACCTGAAGAGCTGATGGTGCTTGCAATTCGTTCTCCAAAATCAACCGGCGATCCGGATCCAGAGTTCACAAATCCCATTTGGGAACAAATTCGTGATCAGCAGGATGTTTTCTCCGGCGTTTTCACGTGGGCACAGGCTCGATTTGATTTGGCGCAGGGCGGCGAATCGCATCTCGCGAATGGACTCGAAGTCAGCGGAGATTATTTCAATACGCTCGGTGTGCATCCGGCCGCCGGAAGACTGTTTGTGAATAGTGACGACAAGCGCGGCTGCGCAGGCGCCGCCGTTCTCGGCTACGGTTTTTGGCAAGAACATTTCGGCGGCGCAGAGGGTGCCGTCGGAAGCGTACTCAGTTTGTCCGGCCATCAATTTCAAGTGATCGGTGTTGCCGCTCCGGGATTTTATGGCATTGACGTCGGAACAAAATTTGATGTCGCCATTCCGCTGTGCGCAGAGGCGATTATCCGCGGTGCAAATTCCGTACTGGACAGTCGGGCCTCGTGGTGGCTCAACATTGTCGGCCGCCCGAAAACGGGAGTAAGCCCGGAAAAAGTCTCCGCGCGTCTTCAGATTATTTCGCCGCAGATTTTTGCCGCCACGGTTCCGGCACGTTGGAAGCCCGACTCGAAGAATAATTTTCTGAGCGGAATTCTAGTAGCGTCGCCGGCTGGAAAAGGATTATCCGAAGTTCGCCGCGCCTACGATCAACCACTCCGAATGCTGATGGCAGTTGTCGGACTCGTGCTTCTGATTGCGTGCGCAAATATCGCCAGCCTGATGCTCGCACGAGCCGCCACTCGGCAAAAGGAAATTTCAGTTCGACTGGCCATTGGCGCTTCACGCGGAAGATTAGTTCGTCAACTCCTTACAGAGTGCGTCCTTTTATCGTGCGCCGGAGCCGCGCTAGGAATTCTTTTCGCGCGCTGGGGTTCGACAATTTTAGTTCGATTCATTTCTACTCCGCGAAGTCCGGTCTTCCTGCAATTTTCAGTGGATAGCCGCATCCTCGGATTCACCGCCGCAATAGCCGTGCTGACGGGAATTCTGTTTGGAATTTTGCCCGCGCTGCGCTCCACGAAAGTTTCTCTTTCATCCGCGATGAAAGGCGGCCAGCAGGATGAGGCACCGGGCCGCGCGCATTTTCGTCCGGGACGATGGATTGTGGCTTGCCAAGTGGCTCTATCGCTTGTGTTGCTGATTGTCGCCGGGCTTTTCCTCCGCAGCTTCAACAATTTGCTGACTCTCGACACGGGCTTCGATCGCAGCAACGTCATGATAATTTCTGCCGACGCGCACAACGCCAGTATTTCGCCAGATCAGCGCGAGGCGTTGTGGCTCCAAGCGCTTCAACGTATGCGAAGTTTGCCGGGAGTGATCTCGACGAGCGAATCGGTAATCACTCCGATTAGCGGCGTCGGCTGGAACGGTTTTTTCCATAAGCAAACCGGAACCAGTCCGTCCGGCAGAAACGCGCTTGCGAACATCAATGCCGTTTCGCCGGAATATTTTTCTACTTTGCGTTCGCCGATTCTTGCGGGACGCACGTTCGACATTCGTGATGCGTCCGGCGCGCCTCTTGTCGGCGTCATCAACGAAACGATGGCGCGCCGATTTTTCGGCAAGGCAGATCCGGTCGGACAGTATGTTTACATTGACCAGATGTCCGGCGCAGCCGGGCCACCTATACAAATCATCGGCGTGGCGATCGACGCAAAATATCGGACTCTTCGCGAAACTACGTCGGCGACTATGTACTTTCCTGTCGCACAGTTGGCCGCCCAACAAGTTCAGGGAATGTCGGAGCAGCCTTCGTTTGAAATACGCACTGTCGCGGCTCCCACAACAATCGTGAAATCCACTGCGGAAGTTTTCACGTCTATAAACGGATCAATCTCGCTCAGCTTCCGCACCTTGGAAGATCAGGTGAATGATTCCCTTCGGCAGGATCAACTTCTCGCGACGCTTTCCGGATTTTTCGGCGGGCTCGCGCTGCTTCTCGCGATGATCGGCCTATACGGAGTTCTCGCCTATATGGTCACACAACGCCGCAAAGAAATCGGAATTCGTATGGCGCTCGGCGCGGGGAAAAGTTCAATCCTGCGCTTGATTATGCGCGACGTCTCGATTCTTCTCGCAGCAGGCGTGGTAATCGGCGTTGGAATTTCTCTGTGGGCCACGCACTTCATGCAGAAAATGCTTTTCGATCTGAATCCTCGCGACGCGAAGACAATTATTTTCAGCGTCGCAGTTCTCAGCGCCGTTGCGCTTCTCGCGGGGTATCTGCCGGCGCGGCGCGCGGCGCGTCTGGATCCGAACGTAATTCTTCGCGACGAATAGAAAGGTGAGTCATGAAATTTCCTTTCCGGAAACGTAGGCAGCGAGATCAGGAACTGAACGAAGAAATCCAAGCGCATCTCGCCCTCAGCGCGCGCGGAGAAGTGGAATCCGGCCAAACGCACAAAGACGCCGAGTTCGCCGCGCGCCGCGAATTCGGCAACGAAACTCTGGCGCGCGAAACTACTCGCGATATGTGGCCCTGGCGATGGCTTGCGGATTTATTTCAGGACGTCCGCTACGGTCTCCGCTTGCTCGGAAAAAATCCCGGCTTCACAGCTGTTTGCATTCTGACGCTGGCGTTCGGCATCGGCGCAAACACCGCCATCTTCAGCCTGGTTGATACCGTGATGCTGAAAATGTTGCCCGTGCAAAAACCTGAAGAGCTGATGGTCGTCGGCACGCTCTCTCAGGGTGATGACGAACCGAGTACTACTTTCACCAATCCCATCTGGGAACAAATACGCGATCATCAGGATGTTTTCTCCGGCGTTTTCACCTGGGGAGGTGCGCAATTTGACCTCTCGCAGGGCGGCGAATCACATTTGGTTGACGGGCTCTACGTCAGCGCGGATTACTTCGGCACTCTTGGCGTAAGTCCTGCCGCGGGACGCCTGTTTACATCCGGCGATGACAAACGCGGTTGCGGCGGTTCCGCCGTTCTGAGCTACGGTTTTTGGCGCGATCATTTCGGCGGCGAGCAAGATGCGATCGGGAAAATGTTGAACCTGTCCGGTCATCCGATGGAAGTGATTGGCGTCGCAGCGCAAGGATTTTTCGGCGTGGACGTCGGCCAGAAATTCGACGTCGCCGTCCCGATTTGCACCGAAGCAATTTTCAACGGAAAAGATTCCATGCTCGACCACCGATCTGCTTGGTGGCTAAGCGTCGTCGGCCGGCCGAAAGCTGGCGTCAGTGCGGAACAAGTTTCTGCGCGTTTGAAAGTAGTCTCACCGCAGATTTTTTCGGCGACCGTCCCTCCAAAGTGGGATTCCGATCTTCAGAAAGGCTATCAG
>DATBYL010000219.1:0-12184 GCA_036513735.1 Candidatus Acidiferrales bacterium | reverse complement strand
AGCGTCGTTGCCGATCCGCGTGCGGCGTTGGAGCGCGCTATTTCTGGTGCCGAGCCGGAGGATGTGGTGTTTGTGACGGGATCGCTTTATTTGGTGGGGGAATTGAGGAAGTGGTGGAAGACAAGATCTGGATCGTAGAAGCTGGAGGACCGGAGAGGGCGAGGCCGGAGGCAAGGAAGCAGGGAGGCATGGAGAAAGTCACAACCCCGGCGCGTGCTAGCATTGCGCCATTCTGAATAAACCCGGAATTCTCTTGCGGATGGAAGGGTTTTTAATACTGGCCGTGAGCGTTTTGCTTTACTGGCAAATGCATTTCGGCTGGCTGCTATTTGCGATTCTGCTGCTGGCGCCGGATATTTCGATGGTGGGATATTTGGGCGGCGTGAAGATTGGGGCGAGCGTTTACAATTTGGTGCACACACTTGTTGGGCCGCTAGTGCTGATTGGATTTTCTTTGCTGACCGTGCGGACTTCGTTGCTGGCTTATGGATTGATTTGGACGGCGCATATTGGGATTGATCGCGTGATGGGATTTGGGTTGAAGTATCCGACGAATTTTAAGGATACGCATTTGCAGCGGGTGTGACGATAGCGCGGCCATGCCCTTCCAAACTGATTGACTACCGGAAATCGGCTTTTAGCGTATGAGCTCAAAACAAGAACACTTCTTTTCTGAAGTCGAGAAATTTAAGGAGCGGTACCGCCAGTTTCCATCCGCTTATCTTCGCAAGCAGTTGCCGCGCATGAAGATCAAAGCTGCGGCCGCCGCTGCCCGCGCCGTGTTGCGGGAGCGCGAGCTAACGAGCAGCGAGGAATAGCCGAAGCTTATCCGCTATCGAAAATTTGGCGAAGTTGAAGGGCTGCGACTGGCGATGCTAGGATTGAGCGCACGATTGCGGCGATGACGAATATTCCAAACACGAATCGAGATGACGGTCGACCGGAGGCGGGCGGGTCACAGACCCGCCCCTACGACGCAGAGGGGCGTCCGCGGGTTGGAGTTCCGTATAGAACGTCGAAGGAAGAGGCGGCGGGAAATAATGTGAAGCATGCGGAATATTGTGACGCGGTTCGCAAGGCGGGCGGTGAGCCGGTGGCGATTTCGCTGCAACTGGGCGATTCGGAGTTGAAAAAGTTGGCGCGGACGCTGGATGCATATGTGCTGCCGGGAAGTCCGGCGGATGTGGATCCGGCGCTTTATAAAACGGCGCGAAATCCGAAATGTGGCGAGGCGGATGCGGCGCGCGAACGGACGGATTACGCGCTGCTGGACGATGCGTTTGCAAACGCGAAGCCGGTGCTGGCGATCTGTTATGGGGCGCAAATTTTAAATGTGCGGCTGGGCGGAACACTTTTTCAAGATATTGAAAGCGAATTGCCGGGCGCGATGAATCATACGAAGGATGGCGTGCCGAAAGGGCAGCCTGATCCGGTGCATGATGCGGTGATTGAGTGTGGCGGCGAGTTGGCGCAGATTGCGGCGGCGACTGGGATCGAGCAATCGGGAGACGGATTTTGGGCGCGCGTGAATACTTCGCATCACCAATCGGTTCGCGATTTGGGGCACGGATTGCGCGTGGCGGCGCGGGCATCTGATGGTGTAACTGAGGCGGTTGAGCGCGAGCCTGTTGAGATGGCCAAGCATTGGGTGATGGGCGTGCAGTGGCATCCGGAACGGCCGACACACGAAAAGATGGGCGATGAGTTGAGCGAGTTTATATTTCGCGCGTTTATGAAAGCGACGCGCGGCGACGGCACAGAAAACACTGACGCGGCGTTAAATTTTTAGAATTCGCGATCAACAGAATTACAAATCCATTTCACCGGGGGCTAGATGATTTCACTTGCGGGCAAGGCCGCTATCATAACAGGCGGGTCGCGCGGAATTGGAGCGGCGGCCGTGAAATTATTCGCGCAGGCGGGCGCGGATGTGGTTTTTAATTATCACAAAAATAAAGAAGCGGCGGCGCAAGTGGAATTGGAAGCGCGGAAACACGGCACGCGAGTGGAAAGCATGCAGGCGGATTTGGGAACGATGACGGGAGCGAAGAAATTAATTGAATTTGCGGCGGCGCGGCTGGGAAGAATCGACGTGCTGGTGGCGAACGCGGGAATTTGGAACGCAGATGACGCGCCGATTGAAAAATTAACCGAGAAACAGTGGGACGAAATGATCCGCGTGAATTTGAAAAGCGTTTATTCGGTGATTCATTTTGCTTCGGCGAGAATGATCGCGCAGAAAAGCGGAAAAATTATCGCGATCAGTTCGACGGCAGGGCAGCGCGGAGAGGCGTTTCATGCGCACTATGCTGCGTCAAAGGGCGCGGTGATCAGCATGGTGAAGGGGCTGGCGACGGAACTGGCGCGGCACAATATTCTGGTGAATTGCGTGGCACCGGGATGGGTGGACACGGATATGTCCAAGCCAGTGTTGGGCACAAAGGCCGGCGCGAAATTTGCGATGGCGGCGATTCCGCTTGGTCGTGTAGCCAACCCAGAAGAAATTGCGGGGCCGATTCTATTTATGGCGTCGGAGCTGGCAACCTTTATCAATGGTGAGGTACTCAATGTTAATGGAGGCGCGGTGCTTTGCGGATAAGAATGAACTGGATGCGAGTTAGGACGACGATTGCGTTGGGCGCGCTGATGATATTTGCGCTGACGATTTCCGGCGCGGGCGCGCAAAATCCGGATACGATTCCGGCGGAAGAAAGCGCGGCGCGGACGAAAACAATTTTGCAGCAGATGATTGGCGCGCTGGGCGGGCCTGCATATTTGAATCTGCACGATTCGGAATGCACCGGGCGGCTGGCGCAGTTTGGTCAATACACGGGTGAGCTGGGTGCGGACGCGCCATTTCACGAAACCAGAATGCCGCCCGACAAAATGCGAAGAGAAGTCGGAAAAAAATTAAATATTATTGACGTGTATAACGGGAACCAGGGATGGTCGCTGGATAAAGGCGGCGTGGAAGACGGCAACGCGGTGGCGATCGCCAGTTTTCAGGCGGGGCTGAAATTAAGTTTCGATGTGCTGGTTCGATCGCGTCTGACTGAGCCGGGAATGTATTTTCATTATGGCGGTGAAGATGTGGTGGATTTGCGTCAGGTGGACTGGGCGAACATGGAAGACGCGGATGGGCGGGCGTACAAAATCGCGGTGGAGAAATCGACGCATTTGCCGGTGCGATTTGTTATTCTGACGCGGAATCCGCAGACGAATGAGCAGATTGAAGATGTGACGCGATTTTCAAACTGGCATGCGCAGGATGGAATTGAGACGGCGTTCCAAGTTTCACGGACACGCGATGGCAAACGCATTTCGCAAGTGTTTTACGACGGATGCAAATACAACACCGGCCTGAGCGCGGATTTTTTTACGCGTGAAGCGTTGGTGAAACGCTGGGCGGAGATGGGGCACAAAGGTAGTTAGTTCTTAGCAATTTTTCCGCAAGACATACTTCTTTTTAGTTTGCTGCTTACCGCTGCTGGTTGAATTTTCTGGTAGACTCCGCGCATTCGATGAATATTCGCGTTGAGGAGGTGATCTATGCAACGCAGGAATTTCTTGCATGCCGCTGCGATTGCCGCGGCCGCGTTTGGAGTGCCGTTGGCGCGCGCAGAGCAGGCGTTTTCGATGGATGCGCCGGCGCTGCCTTCTGAAAATTTATTTGCGAGCGATCCGGAAAAATATTGGACGGACCTGCGGCGGCAGTGGCTGCTGGCTCCGGACCGCATCAACATGAATTGCGGCGCGATTGGATGCACGCCGCTGCCGGTGCTGCGCGCGACGATTGAGCATATGTTGGCGGCGGAGGAATTCCGCGAGGCGGCGTTTCCGTGGTTTGGATATGAGGAAAATACGCGCATCCATGAATTACGAGACGCGCTGGCCGCGTTTCTGCGCGTCAGCCGGGACGAGCTGGCGATTCTGAGGAATGCGACGGAAGCAAATAATGTGGTGTGTAACGGATTGGATTTGAAGGTCGGCGACGAAGCGATTTTGACGGACCAGGAGCACCCCGGTTGCCGCGGATGCTGGGAGCAAAAGGCGGCGCGGTACGGAATTAAAATTGTGAATGTGACGCTGCCGACTCCGCCGGAAAATCCGGAGGAAGTTGTGACGCTATTTGAGCGGGCGATTACGCCGCGAACAAAAATATTGGTGTTCAGCCATATTGCTTCGCCGACCGGACTAATTTTGCCGGTGAAGCAAATTTGCGCAATGGCACGCGCGAAGGGCGTGATGACGCATGTGGATGGAGCGCACGCCGTCGGGCAACTGCCGCTGGATTTGCACGATCTGGGCTGCGATTTTTATGCGTCGAGCGCGCATAAGTGGTTGATGACGCCGAAAGGAACGGGGCTTTTATTTGTGCGCGAAGAATTATTGGAGCGGCTATGGGTGAATACTTGTTCGGGATCATGGCATGACTACACGCTGAAGGCTTACCGGTTGGAAAATTTGGGGACGTCAAATCTTTCGGTGATGGTGGGATTTAAGGCGGCGCTGGATTTTTATCACACGATTGGCGCGGAGCGAATTTATGCGCGGATACATCAGCAAGCGCAAAGAGTGCGGGCGGCGATTGTGGTGCATCCGGAACTGCGGACGGCGAATGCGAGCCGCGAAGATTTCTATGGCGGGCTGGTGAGTTTTTTCGATACGAAAGGCGATCTGGTGAAAGTTTCGGAAGAATGCGGGAAGCGCGCGATACGAACCGGATATGGTTCACCGCGGATACGAATTGCTTCGCATATTTTCACGCAGACATCTGAGATTCAGACATTTGCGGAGGCGGTGAATGCGGGGATGCGCGCTTAAATTTTGATTCGCACGCATCTCCGAATTCGACGTTACTACTGATTTTGCGGAACGGGCGCTTGGATTATTCCGGTGGCGACTTGTCCGGTATCCGCTTCGATGAAAATAAAGTCCAAAGAATCTGCCGCATAAAAAATAATGTTGATAGTGCCGGCAGAGCCGTTTAATACGGCTGTGCCGCGGCCGGTTGACGCAAGCGTGTACGTGCCGGTGAGCGCGATCGTACTGCCGAGTGTGCCGGCGCTGTTCTCATCGAGATTGCCGGTGAAGTTGCCTTTGCCGTCGGCGGTGAGCGCGGCGATTGCGTCGACGGCGCCGGCGGTGTTCGCGCCGGCGAGGAAAAATCCAAAAGTGCCGTTCACGGAACTATTGGAAGGCGTTGAAAGCTGCTGAGCGAATGCAGTGCCGGTGGCGACCGAAGTGCCGTCAATCGAGAGCAAGAGAATGCCGCCGGTAGTTGGATAAAAAACAAGACTGGCGAGTCCAGAACTTCCGGGCATGGTGATGGTGCCGCGTCCATTCAGTACGGCGGAAAACGCGCCGCTGATTGGAAGATTTTGAGTAAGAGTGCCGGCTTCGTTGAAATCCTCGGTGCTGGTGGTGAGAATATTGGAGACGTTATCCGTGTTCAGAATTGCGCCTGCGGCGAAGGTACGAGTGGCGATCGAGCCGAACATTTGAAGAACCAGATTTCCTGCGAGCGCAGTGCCCGATTGGCGAAAAGCATTTCCGGCCAGCACTGGAGCGGAATCGGTTTCGATGAAAATTATGTGGTTAAAATCGACGATGTAGTAGGCCACGTTCACGTTGCCGACACTTGTGGTGAGCGTAGCGGTGCCACGTCCGTTGGTGGACGGAGCGGCAAATGCGCCGGTGAGCGCGCGATTTACGCTGAGCGCGCCATTGTCGTTGATATCCTGAACGCCCGACTGAATTCCGTCGGAATTATTAACGTTCGTTGTTGTGAAGGCGCCAGCGGTCGTTTCAAAATTTCCGTTATGGTCTCCGCCAAACAAGCTGAACGCGAAAGAGCCGGCAATCGCGGCCGTGGAAAACGCGGCTGATTGCTGCAAGTCAATCGCGCCGCTGCCTGTTGCGGTGGTATTGAAGCGAATGGCCAGGCCGTGCGAATTGGAAATCAAAACGAAATCGATGACAAAATTTCCGGCGGTGGAATTCAGAGTTGCCGTGGTGCGTCCATCCGCCTGGACAACGTAAGTGCCGGTGACGGCCACGTTGTTTGCGAGGGTAGAAGTGCCCGGACTGTTGATATCCACCGTGCCCGCGGTGATCATGCCACTGCCGTTCGCAAGAATGGTGCCGGCGATGCTATAGAATCCGGCATTTGAGCCGCGAATCAAGAATGCGTAGCTGCCGTTCAACGTGGCGTTGGTAAAAGTGCCTGTTACCGGCGGAGGCGGCGTGCCTTCGCTGATTTTGTTCCCTGCGGCACATCCGGCGAGGCCAATCAAAACAATAATCAATAAAATCGCGATTAACGGATTATGATTTCGCATGTTCCATCCTGTAAACCCGAAATAACGAGATGCGCGGTACCTGAAGATATGTCCAAACTAGCGTACCGCCGATACTGGAAAGCTGCCATTGCAAGAAAGCAAGCCTGTTCGCAAACGCAAACGGCGGGCGAGATTTGAAAGTCAGACATTTTCTTAGGATGAATTGAAGTGTTTTTGGGTTGCGAACGCGCAAAGCGGTATAATCACGGGATGCCAATCAGCGGACGGAGCGGGCAATTGCGCGAGAGAAAAGCGCGCGCGGAAAGAATTCGCAGCACTACGGTGCTGTGCGTGCGCAAAGACAATAAGGTTGTGATGGTCGGCGACGGGCAGGTGACCGTGGGCGAGCATGTGATGAAACATTCGGCGAAAAAGATTCGCCGGCTGTTCGACGACAAGGTGCTGGCGGGATTTGCCGGCTCGACAGCCGACGCATTTTCACTTTTCGGGAGATTTGAAAATAAATTGCAGGAATTTCACGGGAATCTTTCGCGAGCAGCGGTGGAGCTTGCGAAGGAATGGCGGACGGATCGCGCACTGCGTCACCTGGATGCGTTGCTGGTGGTGGCGGACACGAAAGGAACATTTTTACTTTCCGGGCATGGCGATGTGATTGAGCCGGACGACGGAATTTGCGCGATTGGATCCGGCGGACCTTACGCGCTTTCCGCGGCGCGAGCGCTGGCGAAGAATACGAAAATGAGCGCAAAGGAAATTGCGATGGAAGCGATGCAAATCGCCAGCGAGATTTGCATTTTCACGAACGGAAATTTCACGATCGAAGAGTTGTAAACAGTTTAGGAATTCTAAAAAGGGCCCATGACGGACAACGCAGATCGAGACGAAGTGATTTATCTTCCGGGAGACACGCAGCCCGAAGAGGCGGTGGCGATTCCGTCGTTTGACGAATTGACGCCGCGCGAGATCGTGGTGGAGTTGGACAAATATATTGTTGGGCAGGCGGCCGCAAAGAAGGCTGTGGCAATCGCCCTGCGCAATCGCGTGCGGCGGCAAAAATTGCCGGCCGAAATGGCCGAAGAAGTGATGCCGAAAAATATTTTGATGATTGGGCCGACCGGCGTGGGAAAAACTGAAATTGCGCGAAGGCTGGCGCGGCTGGCGGGATGTCCGTTTGTGAAAGTGGAAGCGTCAAAGTACACAGAAGTTGGATATGTGGGACGCGACGTGGAATCGATGGTGCGCGATTTGGTGGAAACTTCCATCGACATGGTGCGCGAAGAAAAATTGGATGAAGTAGCCGAGCGCGCGGAACAAGCTGCCGAAGAACGCGTTGTGGATTTATTATTGCCACCAACGCCTCCGCCGACTGAGCCGGCGAACGGAATGAATCCGCAATCGGAATCAGCTAATCAGGAACAAATGATGCGCACGCGTGAAAAACTGCGCGCGCAATTGCGCGAAGGCAAACTGGATGCGCGCATGGTGGAAGTGGACGTGCGCGAGCGCGCGATGCCGTCATTTGAAATCATGTCCAACCAAGGCGTGGAAGAAATGGGAACGGACATCCGCGAAATGCTTTCCGGAATGTTCGGGCAGCAAAAGAAAAAACGAAAGATGACTGTTTCCGAGGCGTTTGATTATTTAATTCAAGAAGAAGAAAGCAAGCTGATCGACATGGATCAGGTTACGCGCGGAGCGGTGGAGCGCGCGGAACAGATGGGAATTATTTTTATCGACGAAGTGGATAAAATTGCCGGGCGCGAATCGGGCCATGGACCTGACGTTTCGCGCGAAGGCGTGCAGCGGGACATTCTGCCGATTATCGAAGGCACTACAGTAAATACCCGCTACGGAATGATCCGCACCGACCACATTTTATTTATCGCGGCGGGCGCGTTCCACGTGAGCAAGCCTTCGGATTTAATTCCGGAATTGCAGGGAAGGTTGCCGATTCGCGTGGAGCTGACGTCGCTGGGCGAAGCGGATTTTATTCGCATTTTGACGGAGCCGAAAAACGCGCTGATCAAGCAATATATCGCGCTGATGGAGACGGAAGGACTGAAGCTGACCTTCAGCGACGACGGCATCGCCACGATTGCGCGATTCGCCACACAGGTAAACGAGCAAACGGAAAATATCGGCGCGCGGCGGCTGCATACGATTATGGAAAAGTTGTTGGAGGAAATTTCATTTGAAGCGCCGGACATGAAGCGCAAAGTGATGAAGATTGATACGGCGTACGTGAGCAAGCAGCTTTCCGAAATTGTGAAGAATCAAGATTTGAGCCGCTACATCCTGTGAACCTGTGAGCAGGCCATCCGCAATGCGCGCTGCTCGAACCTTTCGCGAACAATCCATACTTTTTTTCGCATTGCTAACATGCATTTGCATCGTCGCGTGCGGAGCGCCGGGCGTTCCGACTCCGCCGCGTCCGGTAGTGCCGAGGCCGGTGACGGATCTTGCGGGGCGGCAACAGGGCAGCTCTGTAATTCTAACTTTCACACTTCCGAAAAAATCCGACGAGAATGAAACACTCGCAGCGCTACCGTCGATCGAGATATTTCGTGGCGAGCGCGCTGCCGGGGCATCTGGCGCGGCCGCGAAAACTACGACGCAATTGATCTACACAGTGCCTTCGGCGCTGGTGGATACATATATGAAGGAAGGACTGATTGAATTTCGCGATCCGCTGAAGCCGGAATCACTCCACGGACAGGAATTCGTTTACATGGTGAGGGCTCGTGCGTCCACGAAACGCGCGTCGGTCGATTCCAATATTATTTCGGTGCGAACTTTGCCGGTGCCGCCCGCGCCGACGAACGTCCACGTTACGGCGCTGAAAGAAAGCGCGATTGAACTTGGATGGACAGCGCCGCGCCAGGATACTGCCGCAGGCGGTGGAATTGCCGGCTATCGCGTGTATCGCGGGGAACTGCCAGCGGATGCGCCGATTCCTTCCGGCGAAATCGCAGACACTTTAAAACTAAAAATGAGTGTGCCGCTCGTGCTACTGGGTCCGGCGCCGGGAAATAGTTTCCGCGATACCGACTTCACGTTCGGAGTGACGTACGTTTACATGGTGCGAACTGTGGCAGACGAACAGGGGCAGCCGGTTGAATCGAGCGATTCCGCGCCATTGATCGTGACGCCGAAAGATATTTTCCCTCCGGCCGCGCCGCAACGGCTGGTGGCCGTGCCGAGTCGCAATGAGCAGGCAACTGGAAACGGCGGCGGAACCATCGAACTATCGTGGGACATTAATCAGGAAACCGATTTGCAGGGCTATTACGTCTATCGTAGTGAACAACCGGGCACCACCGGCGAACGAATCAGTAAGAGTCTATTGTTGACGCCGACATTCCGTGATAATAATGCGATGCCCGGCAAGCAGTACACGTATCGAGTTACCGCGGTGGACCGCTCTGGAAATGAAAGTCCATTCAGCAGTCCTGTAACGGCAGCAGTACCACAACAACGAGAACGATGAGCGTCAATTGGACGCATTGGCAGGCATTACGACAAACGGTTCCCATTCACGCGAGAAATACGAACGGCTCCGGCACACGGTCCGTGCGCTGCGCCGTGTAATTGTAACCGGCGCGCTTGAAGGTGTGCTGCTTTCGATGATTCTGACCGCGTGGCTTTTGATCGCCAACCGCGTTCCATATTTTGACCGCTTCGCTTCGGTGCGAAATGCGCTGGCTGTGGGAGCGCTATTTCTTACGGGATTGATTCCTGTCGCACGATTCCGAAATTCGCCGAAGGATGTGCTGCCCGCGGGAGCGCTGGGACTGGGAATGGCTTGCCTGTGCTACTGGGCGTGGACAATTTATTTTGAAGAGTTAGCGGACCGCATGGGCGCGTTCCAGATATTTGTGATGGGACTGGTGGCCTACACCCTGGCCGCGGTTTTGTTGTGGGTAGGAAGCATGATTCGCAGCGCGCGGCACCATCATCAATTGACGATGCAGCACTCACCCCGCAGGCCTTCGCATTAACTAGTTGCGGATTTTCGGCAACCTCGGCATGATTAGCGAGGGTCCGACGCCGAAATGAAAATTTGCCGCTTCCAGCCAGTTGTTCTTCAAGCTCCTGAATCCCGCGCAAGTGGTGAAACACGCCCCGATCCGCTATCGAAACCAACACCGCTTTTTGGAATTGTGGAAGGTGGAACCGTCCGCGAAGCGTTGGGCGATTTCGCAATCGGATGGAAACCGGGCGCGCGCACGTGGACATTGCCAGAAATAAAATTCTTACCGCCTTCCGTGCCCAGCAAGATTGTTTGCGTGGGCCGCAACTACAGAGATCACGCCAGCGAGATGGGCAACGATGTGCCGCCGGAACCGTTGATATTCCTGAAACCTCCTTCTGCAATCATTGCGCCGGAAGAACCGATCGTGATGCCGGCAATTTCAAAGCGCGTGGATTACGAAGGTGAAATTGCGGTGATCATCGCGCGCAAATGTTTCCGCTTGGGGCAGAACGATGACGTGGCGCCTTACATCGCGGGCTACACTTGTTTGAATGACGTAACCGCGCGCGATTTGCAGAAATCCGACGGGCAGTGGACGCGCGGAAAAGGGTTCGACACGTTCTGTCCATTCGGGCCGGTGATGGAAACAGAATTGGACGTGAAGTCGGCGACGGTTGAAACATTTTTGAATGGCGTGAAAAAACAATCGGGCCGCGGAACGGAAATGCTATTTTCTGTTGATGTTATAATCAGATGGATTTCGCAGGTGATGACGCTATTGCCGGGCGACGTGATTGCAACGGGAACTCCGGCGGGCGTTGGGCCAGTGCAGCCCGGCGATGTTGTGGAAGTGGTGGTGAGCGGCGTGGCCACGTTGCGGAATCCGGTGATTGAGCAAGGTAGTTAGCCGGGGCAGTTAAAGGAGAGCGGAAATGAAATTCTTCCTGGACACAGCAAGCGTTGACGAAATTAAACAAGCGGCAGCGATGGGAATTCTGGATGGAATTACGACGAACCCGACGCTGGTGGCCAAAGAAAAGCGCAAATTCAAGGAACTGATTATTGAAATTTGCAATATTGTGAAGCCGGGCGTGGTGAATGCCGAAGTGGTTTCCACGGACACGGCGGGAATGTTGAAGGAAGGGCACGAAATTACCACGTGGCATCCGAACGTGATTGTGAAAATTCCGATGACCCCGGATGGAATCCGCGCGGTGAGCCAGCTTTCCAAAGAAGGCATCCGCACAAATGTGACGCTGGTGTTTTCGCCGTCGCAGGCGCTGATCGTCGCCAAAGCCGGCGCAAGTTATTGCAGTCCTTTCCTGGGACGGCTGGACGATATTTCTGAAAATGGTTTGGGATTGGTGGCGGAGATCATGACGATCTATCGCCAGTACGGATACAAGACGGAAGTTCTGGCGGCGAGTTTGCGGCATCCGATGCACGTGGTGGAAGCGGCGAAAATGGGCGCGCACATTGGGACGATGCCGTTCAAACTTTTTGAAATGCTGTTCAAGCATCCGCTGACGGATGCAGGTTTGGCTACATTCCTGAAAGACTGGGCGGCCGCGAAAGATTCCATCGGCGGAATTTTTGGGTCCGACACCGCAAAACAGGCAGCGCGTTGAAAGATTTTCCCGACCTATCGAAACTGGCGAATGACCCGCGCGTGTGGCTGGGCGCGGCCGTTGTGCTTATCGCCGGAACTCTTATTTACAGATGGAAAAATAAACCGCCCACGGTGGATGAGATCGAGCGGCGGCGGCGTTTGCATGTGAATCAAGTGGGGCGTATCGCCGAAGGACGCGTGATCGATTTAATGAAGCAGGAAATTCCGGCGGATGAACAGCGCGTGCTGGGAGTTTTTAAGAAGAGCAACGGCAACGGACCGAACGTGACTCGCCAAATG
>DATBYL010000218.1:0-3083 GCA_036513735.1 Candidatus Acidiferrales bacterium | reverse complement strand
GGAAGATTAGCAAGCGTGGAAGCGATTGCCGCCGCCGTTCGCGATGTCCTCGGAATTAAACACGATCTTGCGAGCGAAACGATTCTGATTACCGCAGGCCCGACCTGCGAAGATGTTGATCCCGTCCGCTATTTGACGAATCGCTCGTCCGGAAAAATGGGTTACGCGCTTGCCGATGCTGCTCGACGCCGAGGCGCGCGTCTAATCCTCGTCAGTGGTCCAACTGCTCTAACCGCACCGCACGGCGTTGAATTTATTTCCGTGCGTACTGCCGCGGATATGCATCGCGCCGTTCGCGAAAAGCTTGCCGAAACGACTGCGATCATTATGGCCGCTGCCGTCGCGGATTTCCGCCCCGCAAATCCCGCTGCCGCGAAAATTAAGCGTGGCTCCGGAAAATTATCTCTCGAGCTTGAATCGACGCCCGATATTTTGGCCGACATCTCGCGCGAAGGCACTTCGCCATCAAACACGCAGAATCGCCGCATTATCATCGGATTTGCCGCCGAAACAAATGATGTCGCTGTCAGCGCGCGAAAAAAGCTTTTGTCGAAGAACGCCGATCTGATCGTCGCCAATGACGTGACCGAGCCCGGCGCCGGCTTTGACGGCGACACAAATATCGTCACACTATTTTCGCGCGACGCTGAAGAAGTTCGCCTGCCGAAAATGACGAAGTTTGACGTCGCCGGCCGCGTGCTCGATGAACTCGTGCGTCTGCGCTCCACGGTTTCCGTCCCTGTCCGCAAATGATACAGTCGTAGCCCGGCCGCGAATTGGAGAAATCTACCAAGATGAAATCGAAATCCATCGTTATTCTATGCGCATTCCTGTTACCAATCGCGGTATCTGGTCAAAAGAATGGACTGACGCCAACAGAAGAATGCAGGATGGTCAAGACTGCAGATCTGGCTGACTCCAAAGCGCCGACGTTTGCAAATTATTCAGCGAGGACTAGCCAGGACGGACCGCGTGCAAAACTAGATCTCGCGAGTAACCCGATTGCGAAAACATATCGAACCGTATTGCGATTGGCAATGGCCGAAGGGCCTAACTTCGCCGGGCGTTACAAAGTGGGCATCTGGGGCTGCGGCACTTCTTGTGCGATGTTTGCCGTGATAAACCTTGATACCGGCAGAGTCATTACCACGAAAGAATTCGCATCTGTCCTTGGGACCTATCTGATGACTGACGACTTCATGCCGGGTACGAAGAGCGATAGCTGGGGATTTCGATTCAAAAGGAATAGTAACTTGCTGGTTGTAATTGGCGACCCAGATGAAGACGAATCGAGAACAGGCGCCTACTATTTCGTGCTTCGGGATGAGCGGCTCACGCTTATTCACACCACTCACGTCACCAAGAATTGCGATAGCCACTAGGCGCGGGAGGTCTTTACGATCATTTAATAAATGCGGTCTGGTACCTGACCCTCCGTCAATTCGCGCGTGGTAAGATGTTCAATCGATGACTCGCCAAGCCGTTCCACCGAACAAAGAAAATCTCGCAGCGTGGCTCCAATACTTTGACGACCTGCGCATCGGCGGCTTCTACCGCGATCGCGGAAGTGTATCCGCTCCATCGCAAACTGCGTCCGCGCCGGTTCCGCTCGCCGACGAAAATCCTGAACTCTCGGAATTGAAAGTCCAAATGGCAAAATCGAAATCTGCTGCACCACCGCTGCCCGCGGGATCCTACATTGGCTTTCCGCTGAATCCGAATCTTGTTCCGGAAACTACTAAGGCTCCCGCCGCAAAGTTTGACCTGCAAGCGGTCGGCCGCGACGCCTCTCTTTTCACCGAATTGGAAAAAGTTAAAGATGACACGCTCGAGCGCATCCGCGCCGACATTGGCGATTGCACTCGCTGCCGTCTCTGCGAACAGCGCAACAAAATTGTGTTCGGCTCGGGTTCTGCAAAAGCCGAACTAGTGTTCGTGGGTGAAGGCCCGGGACGCGACGAAGATTTGCAGGGACTTCCATTCGTCGGACGCGCCGGAAAATTGCTCACGCAAATGATCGAAGCGATGGGACTAACGCGCGATAAAGTTTATATCGCAAACGTAGTGAAGTGCCGCCCGCCGAATAATCGTCCTCCGGAAAAAGACGAAGTGGCCACCTGCATTCCATTTCTGTTGCGCCAGCTTGAAGTAATTCATCCGAAGGTAATCGTCTGCCTCGGCAGCACCGCTGCGCAAAATCTGCTGGGCACCATCAAATCCATTTCGCATTTCCGCGGACAGTGGTTCGATTTCCGCGGCATGCAACTCATGGCCACCTATCACCCCGCGTATTTGTTGCGCAATCCCGCCGCGAAGGGCGATGTGTGGAAGGATTTGCAAAAAGTTATGGGCGTTCTTGGATTGAAGGTTCCGAAGGCTGCCAGTAAGAGTTAATTCCCGATTTACGACCATGGACAATTCACGGAACCCTCGAAGTTCGACGAATCTCTCCCGCCTGCTAAACTATTCGCCGGCCCATGCCGACATACTGCGAAGTCGCGCTTACAGTTCCTCTGCGCACAACTTTTACGTACGAGCTGCCCGAATCGCTCATCGGAGTGATCGAGCCCGGCTCGCGCGTGGCCGTGCCATTTCGCAACAAAGTCATGGTCGGCGTTGTGCTGGAACTCACGGACAAGCCGCCTGATTTCGCGCACGAAAAAAGCGCGCTCGTAAAAATAAAAAAAGTTTCGCGCGCGCTCGATCCGATTCCCGCGCTGCCTCGTACGATGGTCGAACTGGGCCGCTGGGTTGGCTCCTACTATTTGGCAACGCCCGGCGATGTTTTTCGCGCCATGCTTCCGCCGCTCACCGAACTGCGCGCCGAGCGCGTGCTGCGAATCACACCGGCGGGAATCGAACGCCTTGCGACATTAAAAGCGATGCAGAACCGCAGCGAGGATGAAATTACGGAATACGCGCTGCTTGAATTAATTGATATTGAGGGCGCGCCGCTTGCCGCTAGACGCTTGACGAAATTGCCCGGCGGCGAAGACGCGTCCGCGCGTTTGCTTCGGCGAGGATATTTGCATGCTGAACAGATTCACAAATCGCGCACAACGCGCACGCAGAAAATTATCGCG
>DATBYL010000217.1:0-17945 GCA_036513735.1 Candidatus Acidiferrales bacterium | reverse complement strand
GTTCCCGCAGCCCGCGGCGGCGCAGGCGGACGCGGTGCAGCAGGAGGTGGAGCACGCGGTGGCGCCCCTCAGGGAAATCCGTTGGTGGATGCGGGCGCGGCGGTTGTGGTGCGCGACAGCGGAAAACCTTGGGATCTTTTTAATATGGGCGGCGCGGGCGGAAATTATGCACCGTCGGCAATTCCCACTGCGTTTCTGACGCACGAGGATTACAGCTTGATTTATCGGTTGGCGCAGAGCGGCACAGTTTCCATGCGCGTAAATTTGGATGGAAAATTTAGCGATGGTCCGAGCGACGCCTCAATTACCGTCGCTGAAATTAAGGGCAGCGAATTTCCGGACCAGCGCGTAATTATCGGCGGACATTTGGACTCGTGGGATCTCGGTCAGGGCGCACTCGATAACGGAACCGGCGCAATGGCCGTGCTGGAAGCGGCGCGCACTCTGAAAGCGCTGGGATGGAAGCCGAAGCGCACGATTACTTTTATTTTGTATACCGGCGAAGAAGAAGGCGGCATCGGCGTGCGAACATTTTTGCAAAATCACGCCGCGGAAATTCCGAAAATTGATGCATCACTGGTGGACGACACCGGTACCGGAAAAATTCTGACCATCGCAATGGAAAATTTGTGGGAAACGATGCCGCAGATGATGCAAATTTATCGCCCGATGCAGGAAGTTTTGAATTTGCAGCCGCTCAGCTCGCGATATTACGGTTCGTCCGATCACGTTGCCTATTTGGGACAAGGCGTGCCGTCATATTTCGCCGTTCAAACGCCGTCGTATTACCGCGAAGCGCATCACAGCCAAACCGATACGTTCGATAAAGTGATTCCGGAATATGTGAATCAAGGCGCGCAAACATTGGCTATGTTTGCGTGGAACGTTTCTGAAATGTCACAGCCGCTGCCGCATCACACAGCAACGGCGCCTCCGCCAACTGCGGCGCCGGGACGATAGTTCTGAATTTTCACGGCATAAAGCTGCGAGAAAGATCTCTCGCAATTTTGTGTCTTTCGCGAAGGCGCACGCATCTGATTGGCAGAACGCCATGAAGCCATTCACTGCCCGCAAATTTGTGCCGCAACGGATGCTGAAGCAACGCGACGCGATGACCATCGCCGCCGCGTTTTGGCCGCGCAGACATAAATTTTTGTCGCCCGGCGTCGAGCGATTATTTGAAGTCGAGCCGGGAACGAAAATTTTAGCGGCCGCGCACTGGCAACCGCAGCCGAAAAATTCGCCGACGTTGGTTCTCGTACACGGATTAGAAGGCGACATTAAATCCGAGTACATGTTGGGCACCGCGGATAAAGCTTTTTCGCAGGGCTTCAACGTGATTCGCGTGAATCAGCGAAATTGCGGCGGCTCTGACGCGCTGTCGAACACGTTGTACAACTCGGGACTCAGCAACGATTATCTGGCGATTCTGATTGAGCTGATTGACCGCGACGAGCTGCCCGCAATTTTTTTCGGCGGCTATTCGATGGGCGGAAATCTCGTCCTGAAAATGGCGGGCGAACTTGGCCCCGCCGCGCCGCCGCAACTGCGTGGAATTTGCGCCGTAGTTCCCGCGCTGGATTTAACGCTGTGCGTCGATGCATGCGGGTTACCGCGAAACAAGCTCTACAATTGGCATTTTGTGACGAGCTTGCGGCGGCGGATTCGCCGAAAAGAAAAATTGTTTCCAGGAATTTTCAAGTTTGAAGGATTAGAAAAAGTTCGCACGCTGCGCGATTTCGATGACGTGATCACCGCGCCGAATTGCGGATATCAAAACGCCGACGATTATTATTTTCGCGCCAGCGCAGTGCGATCGATTTATCGAATCAGCGTTCCAACTTTGCTGATCGCGGCAAAAGATGATCCAGTGATTCCGTTTGAATCGTATTCGGAGCCGGGAATTGCGACGAATCCGAATATTACTTTGCTGGCCGAAGATTACGGCGGACACGGATCATTTATTTCCAACAATTCCGCCGAGCGTCACTGGGCCGAAGCGCGCATTGTGGAATTTTGTCAAAATGTCTTAAGTTCCGGAGAAACTATCCCACAGGTTTCTCAAGCGACGGGCTGAATCCCGGCGTCAAAAGTTGCGCCGGCCCTTCTTGCATCACAACCATGTCATCTTCCAAACGCAAACCGAAATCCTCCGGAATATAAATTCCCGGCTCGTTTGAAAAAGTCATGCCTTGTTGTAAAACATCTTTCGATCCACGCACAAGATACGGAAGTTCGTGTCCATCCAATCCCATTCCATGTCCCAACCGATGCGCAAAGTATTTGTAGTCCGCGCCATAACCAGCATTCGTCACAACGGCTCTCGCCGCATCATCTACAGTTCCAGTCAAATGTCCCGCGCGACAAGCATCAAGCGCAGCATCCTGCGCTTTGCGCAACGTATCAAATGCGCGTTGAATCTTGTCCGGAGTTTTCCCGATCACCGTGCAGCGCGTGATGTCCGATTCGTATCCTTCCACAGTTGTTCCCGCATCGATCAGCAATACTTGACCTTCCTGAAGTTTCTGTGGAGTCGTAGTTCCGTGTGGTTGCGCGGCCCATTTTCCAACTAGCACCAGCGAATTTCCTCCGGGCAATCCCATCTTCTGCAGTCCACGTGAATATAAATTCGCCACGTCGTATTGCGTCATGCCTTCTGTTGCAGTTGCAAACACCGCGCGATAGACGTCGCAAGTTGCAGCGCATGCTAATCGCATCAATTCCAATTCGTGTTCACTCTTTCGCGCGCGGCATCCCGCGGTGATTGGATCGCCCAACACATATTCAAATTGTGGCGCGGCTTTGCGGAGCTTATCGAAGTAGGCGAAGCGCGTGGTTTCGTCGATGGCGATGCGGCCGGAATGAAATCCCTTTTCGCCCAACCATTTTCCTACGAGATCGCCGGGATTTTGATCCTCCTGCCATACGCGAACTTCTGTGGGCCAGCGCATTAATTCGCGATAGCGGCTTTCCTCAAATCCCGGGCAAAATAATAATGGCGCACCGCTGCGGGGAATTACCGCGCCTGCTACGCGTTCACTCTGTCCCCAATGAATTCCTGTGAAGTAGTAGAGCGAAGTTCCGGGCGCCAAATAAAGCGCGGCGTAATCTGGTTTTGCGTCCGTCATTAGCTTTTGGGCGCGAGCGACGCGCGCTTGGAATTCTTCGACGGTGATTGGCTTTACGCGATCGCCGAGAGGTTTCAGCGAATCGAATGCTGGCGGAAGCGTGCCGCCGGATTGTTGGCCGCCGCGCTGCGCTGCGCTTGCATCGGATGTGTGCGCGAGGGTTGGCAAAAATCCAGCGGCGCCGATTGCTGCGCTTGATTGCAAAAGTTTTCTCCGTGAAATTGTCATGTCCATTCCTTGTACTGAATTAGGGTCATGAAACCGTAGTCCATGTGCAATTGCTGATGGCAGTGGAACAATGTGGGGCCGGGATTATTGGCAACTAATTCTGCTTCGACGATTCTGTTTGCAGGAATCACGACTACATCTTTCATAACTCCGCTGGTTGCTGTGCGTGCGAAAGTCCTTAGCTCGAATGAATGGCGATGAAGATGAATCGGATGCGCTTCATCGCTTTGATTATCGAATTTCAGGCGATAGCGTTTGTTGGCCTGCACAATAATTGGATCTGTTTTTGGGAATGACTTTCCGTTGACGGTCCAGTAGTCCACCCAGCGATTTCCTGCGAACTTCTTTTTGAAAACTAGCGGAACAACTTCGGTATTTTCTGATTTTGCGCTCGATGAAGCCAGGTGATCGGGAGCATTTCCGAAAATTGCGTAATCCCATTCAGCGCGCGCTGGCGCAACCCACTTCGGTTCGCCTGTTTGATTTGCATATTCGATGACTACTCCGAGTCCTGCGTGGCGGACGTACTCATCCACTTCGCCGAGAATCCACACGCCCGGTTGATTCATGGTTACGACGGCGTCGACGCGCTCCGCGGGACCGAGTTCCAGAATTTCCACTTCGCGTGGGTTCGGAACAGGATTTCCGTCGAGTGCGACGACGGTAAATTTGTGGCCGCTGAGTGAAATGCTGTGTTGATATGTTGCGCTCGCGTTGACGATGCGGAAAATTACATGCTGGCCTTCGCGGACGCGAATAGGGTCGCCGTATCCAAGCGAATGGCTGTTGATGGAAAAGTTTTTGTAGATGACGTCGAGAGTTGCGTCGTCATCGCCGCCACTGCCAAGGTAGCCATTCCATCCGTGGAGCGCGAGAAAAACTTCGGCGTCGTATTGGGCTGGATTATTTTTCGGTTCGATGTAGAAAAAACCGAACTGGCCGGTGTAGGTGCTGCGTTTCAAATCGCGTCCGGCCATTCCGTGAGCATGGTACCAGCGCGTGCCGGAAGGACGCGCGATAAATGAATATTCGCGCGAACCGTGCGCCGGAACGACTGGAGTTCCTTCTTCCATGGCTCCGTCAACTTGAGATGGAATGTGAAGCCCGTGCCAATGAACAAGTTCCGGATTCGACGTGTGATTTTCCACCTGGATCGAAACGCTTTGGCCTTCGCGGAATCTGAGGAGCGGACCGGGAACTGATCCGTTGTAGCCGATTGTCTCAACAATTTTTCCGGGCGCGATTTCTAGTTTTACGGGAGAGATTTGCAGAGTCACGTCGGGTTTCGGAGTTTCGGGCGGAGCTTGGATTCCGAGACGCGCCGCGGCGGTTACGCACGCGGATGCTCCGAGTGACGCGAGAAAATTTCTGCGGTCAACGATTGTCACAGATGGCTATCATGCCTTATTCGGTACATCTGAACAAAGTATTAAGCCAGCATACTGCGCGATGCTTGGCACGGAAAGATGTTTGGGTGGCCGGCGTTGTTCGTTTCCAATTACTGGTTTAGAGCAAAGTGAAGCAGCATCCAGAGCGCCCAGAACAATATCCAAATCCAGCGTATTTTAATTCGTCTGCCTGCAATTGACGGGAGCCGGAACTTCTCGGAAATCCGTTTCCACCGAAGGCTCCAAAGTCGCCGCCGATATTTTTTCAGATTATTTTCCTGGAACAGGCGGGCCATGAGAGGCAGATCGCCGATCAAGTACTTTCGTCTTGCATCGAACCATTCTCCGCTATCGAGCTTGCTGTTGAAATAGCTTCGATTCTCATTGTAGGTTTCACAAAGTCCGTTGGTATCGCCAAGAAGGACGCAAGCCTCAGCTTGGCGGTGGATTAGATATTTTGCGCACTGATCGTGCGGAAGGCCTTTTAAAGCGTCGTGACAAGTCGAGACGGTTTCACGCAACTGAGCGGTACGTAGCGCCGACAAACACTGGACATAGTTGGTGACGGCCCACATTTCGACGCCGGATCGTCTCCGCCAATCCGCAAGTAACTTTCGAGCTTTCGACTTGCGCCTGAGACTCACAAGCGCGCGACCGACTTGCGCCCACGTGCCGACATCTTCATCGACAAGCGCCTTATGATTCGTCCAATAGTTTGCTACGAGCTGAGAGTATCCCGAGTCACAAAGTTGTTTGAGCAATATGCCGCGGTATTTTTCTCTGGACCAAGGAGAAGAATCAACGACGTGGAGTAATCTGAGTACTTCCTGGGATCCGCGGTCAGGGAACCAAGTGCGCCATAGCGGTTGCCTAGTTCGCTTTTCAGTTTTACCTCGTTCAACGGCGTACGAGGCGAGTGTAGAAAGTGCGCGGAGAGTCGGGCGCTTTCCGTTCGCGAGTAAATCACACGCTTTTTGATAAGCAGATTCCTCCAGATGAGCGCCCCGAATCGCTTTCCAAGCGTGATCGACCGGCCATATGGATTCTTCACTGGGAGCGAAGAAGATGCGCACTAACGCCGCAAGAGTTTCGTCCTTTGCGGACTGGTCCGCGGCGATCGCTTCGACGAATCGGGTTAAAAAGTACGGGCTGTCTTGCGCTATCGGACGAATGGTTTTTAATACAGCGGTGGCATCGGAAAGGCGTTTGCTGTCGCGTAGCGAATCGTACCTATTCAGATGGAGTGAAACATCTTCAGGAAAATCGAGAAGCAAACTATTCCATTCGGAATCGAGTTCGGATTTAGGGAGAGCTGTTTTTTCGAGCAAGAGCAATCGATGCCGGCGAAAGTAGACATCGGTTTTGAGTTCGGGGACCAGCGGACCGAGGATGTCGCGAGTCTGGATCCAAGCTTTGTCCTCAACAAGCCAATCCATCATTACTTTCCACCCCCATTGGTACCAGGGGGTAGCGCGCAAAACTCCAGCCATTTCTTCTCGTGCCGCAGATTTATCGCCCTTTTCGCGAGTTATCCACGCCAAACGGCCAAGCGCTGGGCTCGGATCGCTGAGCGCCTTTTGAATCTTGCGCATAACTTCTTCGGCTTCCGCATATCTGTGTTGCTCGGCAAGAAACATGGCAAGTGAATCGGCAGCGACAAATAATGCACGATTCAATTCCAGACTCCGACGAAAACACGATTCAATTTCGCCTTGGGCCGCGAAGTGCCGGGAGCCATTGAGCGTTCTGCCGAGAAGGAACCAGAGATAAGCGCCGCGTGGGAACACTTTGACGCCATCTCGGGCGGTTTGTACGGATTCGTGATCGTCTCCGCACTGTGAGAGGAGGTTGATCGCCGTTTCCCGCCAAGGTACATCCGGTGGGAAGCGTGAGGTAGTCGCTTGAATTTCTGAGCGAGCTTCTTGCATCCGGCCGGCCGCGATCAGTAGTTCTGCTCTCGCTTCACAAATGTTGGAATTCCGCGGGTCGAGATTCGCCGCGGTAGCCAAAGTCCGTAACGCTGCATCGCCTTCGCCACGGCGCTGCTGCACACGCGCAACGCGGATCCGGGCGGCCGAATTATCCGGATAGCGCCTGATAATTTCATCCAAGACATCTTCGGCGTTCTTGAATTGTCCGAGATTTCTAAATGCATCAGCGAGCGAGAAGCGAAGACCACTATGAAACGGGAATCGTTCAACAGCGTGCTGAAGCATCTCAAGAGCACGTTGGTAGTCGGTACGGCCATTTCCATATTCAAGTAACAAATCAGCGAAAGCTTCGGTGATCTCCAGGTCATCAGGACGTTTGCCCTTCCAAGTCGAGATCGAACGCTCTGCTTCCACGATGCCAAAGCGTTTCGCGGCGAGCGTAATCGCCTCGCGGGCGACGGAAATTCGCCCGGTGCAGCTCATCAACTTTGCCGATAAAGACTGCCAGCATTGTTGTCTCTTCTCAGAAGTAGATCTGGCGAGGCAGTCCCACAATTGGCGCCAACTATAAGAACTATTGGGTTCGAGGTCGATGGATTCCATCCAGCCGTCAACTGCCTGAGCCCATTCGCCACGAGCCTCGCACCATTGTGCGTGGACGCGCAGGGTCGCTGCCTCTTCCGGAGCAACTCGATCGCATTCAACAATGAATTTCCCGATGCGAGGCGCAAGTTTTTTGCGCCGCCGGTCATTTCCGGATTCGTAGTCAGAGATCGCCGCAAATGCAAGCTCACGCCATGCCCATCCATCCTCCGAGTTGCGTCTTACGCGTCGAAGCAGCAGCGAATATTTCTTCCACTTCGGCGAATTGGTCTGATCCAGATACTGGCAATATAGAACTTCCAATTCATCGTGGCCCGGATGTTCGGAAATCCATTCAGCCACTCGACGCAAGGCTCCTTCGCCGCCATCACGTTTTGCAATCACATAGAGGAATTCGCGTCGTGCCGGAATGGAAAGTGGAGATTCATTTATCCACATTTCCGCGTGATGTAAAGATTGATCAAGATTGGCGAGTCTCTGGTAGAAATCCGCGGCGGCTTCGTGAAATAGCGTTGAATTCCCAGCGGTCTCCAAACGGTTCAACAGTGCTTCGGCCTCCTGCCATTGACCCATGCGCGCCAAGAAGGAAATAACGAATTCAAGTAAGTCGGAAGAGTTTCCGTGGATTTCCAAGGATTCCCTAGAAGCGGCCAGGGCTCGTTCGGGATGTCCCGAATCTTCCAACGTGCCGATCCATGTAATCCAAGTAGCCGTTGCTTGCGAAGAAGCGCCGAAGTTTCGAGCGCGAGCTTCAAGGTAGTGCAAACCCTCTTCTTGCCGGCCCACATACGCGAGGGCGTCGCTATATGCCCGCGCGTAATGTTCATAGTTGGTAGCAAGGCAGGCGGCGATTCTGTAAGCGAGTAGGTATCCACTGACGTTACGGTCGTTCCAAAGAAGATCACCCAAGACGTGCCAGGCTTGTGCGCAAGAATTCTGGCGCCGGATTGCGGTGTGCAAAAGTAATTCGGCTTGATCGTGAGTGACTGCCGACGCGCGAAGAAGATCGGCGTATTCACTTACGAATAAGCCAGGAGGATAAAACCAATTCTGCTGAGATTGAATGCCCGGAAGAATTCCACGATCGACAACGGAGGCAAGAGTTTTTCTCATTAGCGCGGTGTCGCCGAGGGACCGGCTGCACGCCAGAAGTTTCGCCCGGACAAAGGCCGAAGCGGGATAGAGTTGAGTCATCTCACGGAATTCGACGAGAGCCGCACCGACTCGGCCATCGTCAATGTTCTGGATTGCCCGTAGAAGGCGTGTAATTGGATGGCAAGGCTGCCGCTCTTCGAGTTCGTCGACAATTTTGCTTGCAGCGGCCGGCCCGTGCAATAAGACAGCTTGTTGATGCGCTTCCGATGCAGTGGCCGCATCGACGTCGGCCTGAGGCAACAACTGATTGAGAGTTTCCAGTTTTGCCGGCGGCACGGCAGCTGTCCCCTTTGGCCCGAGGGGAGACTCACCTTCTCCAATACTCGACAACAAATACTCGGAAGTGCGGAACGATTCAGGATCGTGGACAAGCAGAGTTCCCGCAGCTTCGTCTAACCCGACCACGGCAACCGCGTGGGAATTGCCGTCGGTCTCCAAGGTCATGACAAAGGCGATACCGTTCTTGATGAGCCGGACAGCGACGTCCGGAGTGACAACAAAAAATCGAACTTCAAGGCCTCGCTTAATCAGCCATTCGGCTGCTGCCCATTCCGGCGTTCCTCCAAACGTGATTTCGGATGCCATCGCATCTGCGTCAATACTGATTCCCATCGCGGCAAGAGATGAAGAAAGACTGGTAGGCAAACAAGTTTGGTGCTTTTGAATTGCTCGATGAAAAGGCAAGCGAATGCGAATCCCATTTGGATTCTTACGCAAGTTTTCCAGGACTGTTCGGTGAAATGGTGAACGCACTTCCTTAGCACAGCGTTCCATCGCCGCGTGATCGTCTTCCATTTCGGCTACATCCAACCTTGCCCGCGCGAACAGTTCGCGTGTTTCTCTGTCCGCGAGAGGCGCCAAGGAAGGAAGCTTCTCCGCAAAGTCTCGAGCCTGACGCAGAAAAACCGTTCGCTCATCGCCTTCGACGGTTTCCGCCAGAGCGCAGAGATACCAACACGCGAGATGGACGATCTCGAAGGACTCACAATTATCAGCGGCGATTACGAAGCGTTCGGCTGCTTCGCGCACGCGTCCGAGATTTAGCAGGCTCTCTCCGAGAGCGTAAGCCGCAAAAGGTGTTCCCGGAACCATTTCCCAAGCGCGCTCGGCAGACTCCAACGCTTCGCGCCAACGATCTTCCACGCCGAACACATTCGATTGGCAGGTGAGCAGCCAGCCTTGATTGATTTCGAGCGACTGGCCACGCTTGATACAATCGTGCGCTCGCGAAAAATCTCGCAGCGAGGCCCAAGTGACGGCACGAGTGCCGAGCCAGCTTGCCTGGGTGTCGGGATCCGCGTCAGATATGCTTGCGTCGCGTTCCCAATCCCGTAGCTGGTCGAAAAGGCGCGTTGGACGACGGCGAAGATCACGCGCGAAATAGTTCACGCGCGGATCTGAGGGATGAAGATCTAAGGCCGTTCGGAAAATCCATCGTGCCAGTCTCGGTCCTCCGAGTCTCCATGCAAGCCTGCCGCCCAGGACGATCTGATCGACTGATAGACGATCGAATCCTACCGATGGATTCCAATATTCGGAGGTCTGACGGAATGCCTCGAGAAATCGATTCTGGTCGTAAAGCTTTTGCAGTTCCGGGATAGATGGCATGGTATTAGCACAGTCACTAAACCGCAAAAGCATAATTCAGTCAAATTGAATTCGAGAGTGATGGGTGGCGAAGGATTATTTTTCCAACGAGCTTCTTACAAGTCTATAATCACACCCGCCTATGGCTTTGAACCCCGGAACTAAAATTGGTTCGTATGAAATTGTTTCTCTGCTTGGCGTGGGCGGAATGGGCGAGGTGTATCGCGCTCGAGACGCTCGGCTTGGCAGAGACGTTGCGCTGAAAATTCTTCCTGTGGCATTTGCGCGCGATGAGGACCGGCTGCGCCGCTTTGAGCAAGAGGCACGCGCGGTTGCGGCGTTGAATCATCCCAACATTCTTGCGATTCACGACGTCGGACAGTATGACGGGACGCCGTATCTTGTTTCGGAATTGCTGGAAGGCGAGAGCCTGCGCGCGATGCTGGATCGCGGCGCTTTGCCGCAGCGTAAGGCAATTGATTACGGCGTGCAAATCGCGCAGGGGTTGGCGGCGGCGCACGAGAAGGGAATCGTGCACCGGGATTTGAAGCCGGAAAATCTTTTTATTACGAAAGATGGGCGGGTAAAGATTCTCGATTTTGGTTTGGCGAAGCTGGCGACGAAAGCAGGCCGAGCGGATGCCGTCGCGAATAATTTAACTTTGACGCACGCGCAAACGGACGCGGGTGTAGTGATGGGAACGGCGAGCTACATGGCGCCGGAACAAGTGCGCGGTGACGCGGTCGATGCGCGGACGGATATTTTTGCGTTTGGCGCCCTGCTGTTTGAAATGCTTTCCGGGCAGCGTGCGTTTCGGCGGGAGACTCCGGCCGAAACGATGACGGCGGTGCTGAAGGAAGATCCCGCCGAGTTGACTAACTCTGAGCGGCCAATTTCACCTGCGCTGGATCGAATCACGCGGCGATGTTTGGAGAAAAGTTCGGAGCAGAGATTTCAATCCGCAAAAGATCTTGCGTTCGCGCTGGAGGCGCTGAGCGGAAGTTCATATTCTTCCGCTAAGCATTCCGTAGTCGCCGAGGCTGGGGGGAAATCCAGATGGATGCTCGCCGCTGCGTGCGTATTCGTCGCCGTCCTGGCGGTTGCTGGAGCTTATTTCGCGGGAAGACGCGGCGGCGATAAAGCTGCGAGCTTCCAACATCTGACATTTCAGCGCGGCTACATTAAAAGAGCGCGCCTTGCGCCTGATGGACAAAATGTAATTTATAGCGCGATGTGGGAAGGTCGGCCTTACGAAGTGTTCAGTATGCGGATCGGGGACCACACTTCTCGCTCGCTTGATTTGAAGAACGCGATGGTTGTTGGAACGTCAGGCAGCGGAGAGATCGCCGTGCTGACAAATGTCCGCCGGATTCACACGACGCCGTGGATGCAAGTGGGAACGCTGGCTCGCGCGCCTGCGAGCGGAGGCAGTGCGCGCGAAATTTTGGAAGAAGTGTGGGACGCGGACATCAGCTCCGACGGAAAGCAATTTGCCGTGGTGCGCTCGCCGGACGGACCGCAGCAGTTGGAATACCCGATCGGCAAAGTGCAATTCAAGACCGACGGATACATAAGCGACGTGCGCATCTCGCCGGACGGAAAATCCGTTGCCTTTATGGAGCACCCGCTGTTTGGAGATGATCGTGGCTACGTTTCGGTGGTGGACGGCAGCGGGAATGTGAAGAGACTGACTGGAGAGGCGTCTGGGGAAGAAGGACTGGCGTGGACTCGTGATGGCCGCGAGATATGGTATTCGGGCACCGGCCAAGACACGACCGGAGACCGAATGGTATTTGCCGTGAGTCTCGACGGAAAGCAGCGGGAGATATTCGAAGTTCCCGATGACGCGGTAGTATGGGACATTGCCGCGGACGGACGTCTGCTTTTTTCGCACGAGAAAATGACCATAGCGCAAATGGTGGCTTCACCGGCGAGCGGACCGGAGCGGGACGTTTCCGCGACGGGATGGGCGATAGCTGGATCACTTTCCGCCGACGGAAAGAAAATCGCATTTTCGGAAGTGGGGCCGAGCTCTCCCGGTGACTACGCGGCGTTGTTCCTGCGATTGGATGAAACGCCTGCGATACAGATTGGCGAAGGCTTCGTCATGGGCCTTTCTCCTGACGGCAAGAACGCAGTAGTGTTGGTTCCCAGCCAGCCTACCAAGCTGCGAATCCTTCCCACGGGCGCCGGTGAAGCGCGGACGTTCGATGTTGCGCCGGTGCATGTTGATTGGTACTTCGTTTCATGGCTACCGGGCGCTACGGAGTTTGTATTTCTGGGACATGAGGGCGCGGACACTCCACGCGCTTACCGAGTGGCGATGGCGGGAGGGCCTGCGCGTCCTTTGACGAATATTCCGGGCGCTCATTTCTGGAACCGAATTTCTCCGGACGGAAAGCTTGTGATCGAGGGGCCGGGAGTGGGAAGCAATTGGAATTTGAAATGGCAGATCATTGATGTTGCCACGAGTCAGGCGCGTCCAGCCGCGCTTCTGCAGGGCGACGAACCATTGGAGTGGGAACAGGACGGCAAGCATGTTTTCGTTGCCCACGAAGGGGATAACGAAGCGACGATTTTTCGCGTTGACGTTTTCAGCGGGCAGCGTGAAGTGTGGAAACAGATTCGGCCAGTAGATCCCGCCGGACTTTTGGGCGTCTCGCGATTCAGCGTGACGCCTTCCGGAAACGCGTACACGTACAATACGAACCACATACTTTCGTCGTTGTATATCTATTCAAAATAATTAGTGAGGAAGTTCTCGCGGAGTTCGGAGGCGGACGGGGCACAGACCCGCCCTTACGAATTCAGTGGCGCGCGAGCGCCTGCGAAGCTTTCGACCAACTCAAAAAGCTGTGCGGAATTTATCGGTTTGGAAATGTAGGCGTCCATGCCGGCGGCGAGGCAGCGTTCTTCGTCATCGCTCAACGCGTGAGCCGTCATGGCGATGATCGGCATGTGGTTGCCGGTGATTTTTTCTCGAGCGCGAATTGCCACGGTAGCCTCGAAACCATCCATCACGGGCATTTGAATATCCATCAGGACGACGTCGAATGTTGCGCGCGAAAATTGATTTACGGCTTCGCTTCCATTGTTTGCGACGGTGACATGGTGTCCGCGTTTTTCGAGGAGGCGGACGGCCAATAATTGATTGACGGGATTATCTTCCGCCAGCAGGATTTTCAAATGCGCATGATTTTCATGAAGGGTGTGACGAGTGAGCAGCGGAATTGACGCATGGAGCGCAGCGGAGTGGCCGAGAATAATGCGGATCGCTTCGAGCAATTCAATTTGACGTATGGGCTTGGTAAGGTACGCGGTGATGCCGAGTTCGCGGCAGCGCGCGGCGTCGCCAAGAAATCCCACGGACGTGAGCATCATGATGGTGATTCCGGCGAGGCGGGTATTTTGTTTTACAAGGCCGGCGAAGGTGAAGCCGTCCATGTCAGGCATTTGCGCGTCGAGCAGAATCAGTTGGAATGCGCCGGCTGACGAAGCGTTTTCCTGCAACGCGAGGAGAGCGGAAAGTCCGCCGTCTACCGCCGTGGGATTCATTCCCCACTTGGAGAGAATTTCGATCAGAAGGCGGCGGTTGGTGGCGTTGTCGTCTACGATCAGCACGGGGAGATCGCGCAAGTCTCGCAGGTCGACTGGAACAAGCGCGGGGATAGGCTCGGCTTGCACTCCGAAATGTGCGGTGAAATGAAATACGCTTCCGCGGTCGGGTTCACTTTCCACCCAAATTCTTCCACCCATTAATTCAACCAACCGGGAAGAAATTGCCAGGCCCAGTCCGGTGCCGCCAAATTTCCGTGTGATGGAATCATCGGCTTGCGCAAACGCGCCGAAAATTTCAGAACGTTTCGCGTGCGGAATTCCGACGCCGGTGTCGGAGACGGCGAAGTGCAAGCAGAGGTCGTCGGCTGACTGAGTTTCGACGCAGATTTGCATAAGCACTTCACCGCGATCGGTAAATTTAATGGCGTTGCCGACGAGATTCAGCACTAACTGGCGCAATCTTCCGGGATCACCGACCACTGTGTCGGGGACATTCGAGGCTACGGAATGGAGAAGCTCGAGACCCTTTTCGTGGGCGCGAAAGCTCAGCGTCTTCAACGTCTCGGCCATGCTTTCGCGCAGATCGAAGGCGAAGCTTTCGAGTTCGAGTTTTCCTGCTTCAATTTTTGAGAAATCCAGAATGTCATTGATTACGACGAGCAGGGAATCCGCGGACATTTTTACAGTATTCAGATTTTCGCGTTGTTCGGGAGTGATGTCGGAATCGAGAACAAGTTCCGTCATGCCCATAATTCCGTTCATGGGCGTGCGAATTTCGTGACTCATATTCGCGAGGAAGGCACTCTTAGCGCGATTGGCTGCCTGCGCGGCAAGCTCCGCGGCTTTGCGTTCGATTATTTCGAGTTCCAATTCGGCTTGCGCGCGCTTGCGTTGCGTAATGTCTTCCGTTGTTCCCAGATAATAAAGAATTGCGCCTTTGGCGTCACGAACGACACGCGCATTTTCCAACAGCCAAATTCTCTCGCCGTTTTTGCGCCGAGATTCGTATTCAAAGCCTTCGATGATTCCGTCCGACTCGAGAATGCGGATGAATTCGGCGCGTCGTTCCGGATCCACGTATGCCTGCTGGCCGATATTTTCATGCGTCGCCATTAATTCCTCAGCGGAATCGAAGCCGTAGATGCGAGCGAGCGCGGGATTGGCGCTGACGTATTTTCCTTCGGGAGTGGTTTGGAATATGCCGACGATCGCGCCTTCAAAAATGCCGCGATATTTTTCTTCCGCGCGGCCTAATTCGACGTCAATGCGTTCGCGCTGGGCGATTTCCTGCTGAAGATCGGCGGTGCGCTCGTTCACGCGAAGGACGAGCTCGTTTTCGCGCGCCTTCGCGGCCTTCATGCGGAGGCGATAGAGGCCGGCAACGGATGCGATGAGGACGAGCGCGCACAGCGAATAAAACCAATAGGTCTGATAGAACTGTGGCGCGATGTGGATGTAGACGGATGCGCCGGTAGTATTCCAAATGCCGTCGTTGTTGGACGCTATTACGGTGAAGCGATAATCGCCCGGAGGGATGTTGGTGTAGTAGGCGGTTCGACGGGAGCCGGCGTCGATCCATTCCTTGTCGAATCCGTCCAGTTTGTAGCGAAATTCCATTTCGTTTGGCGCGAGGAAACTTAGCGCGGTGTAGTTAAACTCGAGACTTCCTGTGCCTGCCGGCAGACGAACTTGCTCAGGAATTTTGATGGCGGTGTGACCTGCAATTAATTGTTCGACGTGGACAGGAGGAATCCAATTGTTGGTGTCCATAGAATCGGCGTCAATGGTGACGACGCCTTGAATGGTGGGGAACCATAGTTTTCCGTCATGAGATTTCCATCCGGCGGGCTGGACACCACCATCTGTCTCTCTGCTTTTCATTCCGTCGGCGACGCCGTAAGGAACGGAAGTCACCAACTGGATAGTGCCCGCGGCGAAATCATTTAGTTCTTTTTTGCTGACGCGGAAAATTCCTTTGTTACAACTCAGCCAGAGATTTCCTTTGTCGTCTTCCAGGATTTGAAATGTCAGGTCGTCAAATAATCCCTCGCGGGTGGTGTACGTTGTGAACTTGTCGTTGTCCATGCGGCTCAAGCCCGCTTCTGTTCCAATCCACAGAACATCCTGAGGATCTTCATACATGGACATGATGCTGTCGCTGGCGAGGCCGTCTTTCGTGCTGAAGTTAGTGAATTTTCCATCCGCAAATTTGCTCAAGCCACGCACGGTTCCAATCCAGATACCGCCGTCGTGCCGCGGAGTGAGCCAAAGAATCATGTTGCTGGGAAGTCCGTTGTCAGTTGTGTAGGTGAGGAATGTTCCGTCGCGATATCTGCAAAGCCCGCCGCCATCGGTGCCGAACCATAAGGTACCGTCCGGACTTTGAGCGATAGCCTTCACTAGAACATCGGGAGCGAGTCCGGAACTTTCTCTTCGACCGGGCAAACCATCTTTCGCGGAGTATGTTGTGACTTTTCCGTCGTGCATGTGGTCCAGACCTTTGTTGGTGGAAACCCAAAGGCTGCCGTCCGCGGCGGTGAAGAGCGCGCCGATGGTATTTCCGGAAAGGCCTTGCGCTGTGGAAAACCTTCCGTCGGCGAATTTGTTTAGGCCGCCGCCGTCGGTACCGGCCCAGATATTTCCGGAATGATCTTCTGTGATAGTCCAGATGACGGGATTGGAGAGGCCTTCGGCGGTGCCGTGCGTTGTGAATCTGCCTTTTCTGAATTGATTTAGGCCGCCGTTCATCGTGCCGACCCACAAACTTCCTTCTGGATCTTGGTAAATTGCGTCTACTGAATCGTCGGACAGGCCGTTTTTCGCGGTGTAGCTTTCAAATTTTCCGTTCTGGAATCTACTGAGGCCGCCCTGAGTTCCAATCCACAAATCGCCTGCGCTATCCTGATAAATGCTGTTCACGGAGTTGTTGGGCAATTCATCTTTTAACGTGTAAGCCACGAATTTATTATTCTGAAAATGGTCAAGGCCGGTTGAAGTGCCGATCCAAAGAGAGTCGGGCCCAAGCGCGAGTAGCGTTAAGACTTTGTCACTTGAAAGGCCCTGGGCAGTGGTGAAATTCGAGAACTTGCCATCGTGTTCACGGCTGAGGCCGCCGTCGGTTCCGATCCAGAGATGTCCGGTGCTGTCACCGGTGATGGACGAGACGGAGTCATTTGCCAGGCCGTTCTTCGCGGTGTACGTGACGAATTTTCCGTCGCTCAAACGAAATAATCCTCCACCGCGCGTTCCAACCCACAGATTTTGCGACGCGTCTTCGTAAATCGCGCTCACTCCGTATCCACCAAGTTCTTTTTTGCTGGAATGGGAAGTGAATTTTCCGTTCTTCAATTGAATCAGGTCGCCAAGAAAAGTTCCGATCCACAAGCTGCCGTCTTTGGTCACGCAGAGAGCGCGCATGTCATTGTTTGTAATCTCAAGAGTGCTCTTGCGGTCAAAAACGGTGAGGCGCACTCCGTCAAATCGCACCAGACCTTCCTGCGTGGCGAGCCACAGGTAGCCATCCGGAGTTTGAGCGATTGCTTGTACCGCATTTTGTGGAAGACCTTGCGCAGCCTGCCAAACATTGTGCACGTATTCAACGATGGGAATTCTGCGATCGTCGGCGCGTGATGCGGATGCGCTGAGAAGCTGAAAGAGAATAAGCGTGGCGGCAGCCGAGACGCGTAGAAACGCCTTACCGTTCCGGCTATCTGTCAGTCTTACCATCCAACGAATCTTTCCTTACACGCCAAAAAACGAGCACAAGAATTGAGGGCGCTCGGCCATAACGAATCAGAGCGGCCCCCAGCCGTCCGGTTGAAGGAGCGGCAGTAAATTTATTTGTTTGATTGCATCTGCTTGCCGGCTAACAGGTGCGCTGCGCTACCTCTGAGTGTCCGCTTGGGACTATCGAGATACTGTTTCATTTTGTACAGCGACCAACAGGTTGTTGACGGATTGGGTGTGTTTCACCGCGGGACTAAGCGATTTCGCGGAGGTCTATTCTTCGGAGCGGACGGAAATTAGTTTGTCGCCGTCGAGGCGAATTTCAATTTGCAGTGGCGGACGGTATCCGGAGCCTTGCACGATTTCGCCGCGCGCCCAGGAACCGTTGGGCAGAGTGCCCATGCGCGTTGGATCGTACAGTGTGTTGCTGCAGGCGTCGGCGATCATGGGATGATTCGCGCTGAATCCGAAGCGGCTGGAGATTTCTCTTGTGTCCGAAATATATTCCAGCGCGCAATTTCCGAATGGCGATTTCAGCAAAATTACCCAGAAGGATGAGGCGGAATGCCCGTTAGTTCCCGGCAGGCGAATTGCGATTGCCGGGATTTGCTGGCCGTTCAGCGGGCGCGTGTAAGTGAACT
>DATBYL010000216.1:0-3848 GCA_036513735.1 Candidatus Acidiferrales bacterium | reverse complement strand
GCATCCGCAATCCCGTCGCCGTTCGCATCCACCAGCATCCACCCATTCGCAAATGGATCGCTGATATTTTCCACGCGCACCGCACCGAAAGCTTTCTGCTGCGACTGTTTCCCGCCAGCCAAGCAAAACACCGCCGGCAGAAACAAAGCCACAATCACCAAAACTCGTTTCATTTTTTCCTCACAGAAGAATCAACTCGCAAATTGTCCTACGGGACCGCCGCCGAAGGATTCTCAGGATTCATTTTCGGAAAATATTTCTCGTACCACGCAATGCACCGCAAAATACTATCCACCGTGTGCGCCGACTCACGTATCCCATGTCCCTCGCGCGGATAGCGCACGAAAATCGTGTCCACTCCCACATCCTTCAGCGCCACATAATATTGTTCAGCTTCGGCGATCGGCACGTCAGCATCATTCTCACCGTGCATCAACATCACCGGAGTCGCCACCGCCGCCACATGTTTCAACGCCGAACGTTCCCACATCAAATTCATAAAATCCCCTTGATGCGGCAGCTCGCCAAATTCCATTTGCTCGTACTGGTTGTAATACGTCATGTAGTTGTAGCTGATCAGATTTGAAATTCCGGCAATCGGAATCGCCGCGCGAAACATTCGCGTCTGCGTAATCAGCCAGTCCGTCAATTGCCCGCCGTAGCTGACGCCTTCAATTCCCATTCGCTCGCGATCCAGCCACAAATATCTTCGCAGCGCCGCCGAAACTCCGTACAAAACATCCTGTCCCTCGTTGCCGTCCTGATCACCGAACACCGCATCCGCAAACGCCTGCCCATATCCCGTCGAGCCGCGATAATTCACATGCAGCACCGCCCAACCGTGCGCCGCATAAACTTGATCCTTGAAATTAAATGCCGGACCGTTTTGTCCATGCGGCCCGCCGTGAATATTCACAATCAGCGGATGCTTCGATGTAGCCGTCATTCCCAGCGGTTTTACGAGAAACGCTTCTACTTGAAATCTGTTGTCATTGCTCGTGAACGTGAAGGATTCCACGTCGGCGAGGGGCTTTCCTTTCAGCAGGTCAGCATTTAGATTGGTGAGATCTTGTGTCACTGTGACGCGTTCTGCGGGATTTTCGAGCGGCCTCTGAACTGTCGCCATTGAGGTGTCACGAAGCTGAGCCATATCTGTTGGGCTCGTGAATGAATAGGCCACGTGTCCATTTTTCGCTACGGAAAAAGTTCCAACCGACCCTCGATCGTGCACAATCACCTCCGGCGTAAAATCCGTCAACGTCTGCCGATAAAGCCTCACATTCCCATGCTCCTGGACTGTGAAATAAACAGCCTTCCCGTCGGGAGACCACTGCGGCGTCCCCTGCCGATTATCAATCGTCGCCACTTCATACCGATTCGTTCCGTCCGCATTCACCACCCAAACATGCGTATCCTCCATCGTGGTTTCGCGATCCGTCAGCCCTCGTTTCGTCGCCGAATATGCAATCATTTTTCCGTCGGGCGACCACTTCGGCGAATATTCCGCATTTTCCGTCGCCGTGATTCTGCGGATCGCTCCGTCGCTCACCTTGATCGCGAAAAGATCGTAATTAAAAAATTGATCAGCATTCGGCGAAGGATCGGAAACATAAACAATTTCATCTCCGTTCGGCGACCAATCAATAGAATGCTCGTAAGCCGTTCCATCCGTCAGTTGACGCACGCGCTTCGTCGCCACATCTACAACGAAAATGTGCAGCCGCCGATTGTCATTGAAATGCGAATTTCCTTCGCCCGCGTCGGGCTTGTACATGTAGCGCGTGATCACAATCGGGTCGCCGCTCGCGTCTTTCGTTTCCGGCCCCGGCGTCGCAGAAATAAACGCAATCTGTTTTCCATCCGGTGACCACGTCACACTCGCGCCCATCGAAGGCAGCGGCGCATTCGTGTCCATCACGGGCGCCATAAATGTTGCGCCCGTTCCATCCGGACGCACAATCGCCAAACCCTGCTTCCCTTCCGCCACGCCCATGTACGCAATCCACTTTCCGTCCGGTGACCACACCGCTCCGCCCGATGCCTCATTTTCCGCGCCAATCCGAATCGATTTCTTCGACGCAACGTCCATCACCCACAATTGTCCCCACGGACGCCCCGGCCGGTCGTATCGCACAATCGTGTACGCAATTAATTTGCCGTCCGGCGAAATTTCCGCCTGCCCCACCGACCGCAATTTCTGGAAGTCGCTCGCCACCAATCCATTTCCTTGAGCGCCCGCCGCCCCAGAATTGGAAATAAAAATCGCCGCCACTATCAGTGACAAGAAAATTCGTGCGCGCATATTTTTCCACCTCGCCGAGATTCGTTCCGATGCTCGGCATTCTATCCAATTCGTCCCGCGAATAAATACTTTTTACCGGCCGGAAAGCCCGCGCAGCCCAATCAGCACGCGCGTTCCAAACTTAATTTCGATTTCCCATTTCAATTGCTACACTCTCTGCATACAGCTATGCCGCAGAATTGGAGAACTCATTTCACGCGCCGCGAATGGCTTTCCGCGTCCATGCTGGCCAGCGGATCGTGGATCGCCGGCGCCGAGTTATTTTCTTCTGCGCGATTTCTTCAGGCAGCCGAAAAAATTCTCTCGCCGCATCCCGAACAAGATCCCTTCGCTGGCGGCAAACACGTTGCCGACGTAAATTTCGTCGGCGAATCTCGCATCCCGCTGGACACGCCCTACTACGCCGAACTCGACGGCCGCCTCAACACCAATCTCTCATCGCTCGGACTAACCGATTTCACCGTCCCCGTCGAACATTTTTATATTCGCTCGCGCGCTTCCCAATTGCTCGACCTCACCAAGCCCTGGACGATTCGCATCGGCTCCGGCGAGCGCCAATCCATTCTCGGCATGCCGGAAATTATTCGCGAATCGAAACCGCAAGGTATTCATTTGATGGAATGCTCCGGAAATTCGCGCATGGGCCACTTCGGCCTGCTCAGCGCCGCCGAATGGGCAGGCATGCCCCTCTCGAAAATTTCCGATCGCCTGCAACTCACCAGCCCCAAAAATTTCGTCCTCGTTTCCGGCTTTGACACGTACGCCACGCACTCCGAAGTTTCCATCCCGGGCGCAAGTTGGATTTTTCCGTGGGACGCACTCGTCGCCACCGGCGCGTTTCTCGCCACAAAAATGGCAGGCGAACCTTTATCGCGCGATCACGGCTCACCCGTCCGCCTCATGGTTCCCGGCTGGTACGGATGCGTCTCCATCAAATGGGTTGACGAAATAAGGGTAGTCGACGATTCAACAGAAGCAACTTCGCAAATGCAGGAATACGCGTCGCGAACTCATCAGCAGGGTGTGCCAAAACTCGCGCGCGATTTCGCGCTGGCCACAGTCGATCCCGCCGCCGTCCCAATTCGCGTGGAAAAATGGCTGGTGAATAATAAAATTATATATCGCGTCGTCGGAATTCTTTGGGGAGGCTCGCAACCCGTTCGCAATCTGGAAATAAAATTTAATCCCGACGAGCCCTGGGCACCCGTCCAAACCATTCATCGCGCCACAGTAGATTCCTGGTCCTTCTGGACGCAATCCTGGACGCCCCGCAAACCCGGCACCTATGCGATTCAGTTGCGCGTCGCCGATCCGTCCGTCCGCACCATCCGCCTGGACATGAGTTACTACGCACGTTCGGTGGATATTTCAGAAGTCTGACCGCTTCTCGGCTGCCCGTTCGCTCTTCCCGCTCCGCTGAAGCCAATCACGCATAGAGACTCTAAGAATGGCTTCAGCGAAAACGGCTCTGCATTCATTCTCGGGAACAGTACGGCCAGCCGGGAAATCCCGATTAATTTATTTTTTGCCGCCAGTTGCGTGACCA